>JALSMA010000048.1 GCA_026988015.1 Desulfobulbaceae bacterium
ATTTACGGACTGGCTCATGTCAGTAAAATCCATTCAGCTTGTAGCTGGATGACTTATTGAGGAAGCTCTAAAAAATTAATACCCATGATGCAATCGTTACAATCTGGTAAAAAATTATCCCTGAAAATCAACGCCATCAGCAGTTGGTTACCGCTGGTAGTTAATTTTCTGGTCGGGATATTCCTCACCCCCGTGCTGATTATAGAGTTGGGTAAGACACCTTATGGGATATGGGTGTTAGCTGGATCATTGGTGGGGTACTATGGATTGTTACGCTTGGGTGTGGGGGCGGCTATCATGCGTTATCTGCCCTTTCATGATAGTAAGGGGAATGTAAAAAAGGCTAATGAAATTGTTAATACAGCCTTAATCTTTTACGTGCTTATTGCACTGGTAATTCTTCTGATCTCCAGCAACTTGAATAGGTTTCTAGCAGACTTTTATCAAGGAGGAGGTGAGATGGCCGAGCTTGTCAGAGTTGTGGGGTTGGCCGCGGCGCTGGAATGTTCGTTTTTGGTCTTTGACGCAATCATTCGTGCCAGAGGGTATTGGATATGGGCAAATGGCATTGTCACAATTGCAGCTGTCTCCAGAGCATGTGGTCTATTATTTTGTGCATTAAACGGTTATGGCTTGGTAGCAATGGGCTGGGTTCTGGTCGGGGTAAACCTGAATTCTCTGTTGTTGTTTTACCTGCTTGTCTACAGATTTTTTCCTGACGTAGAGTTACGATTAAAATATGTGTCCACAAGTCAGTTTTACTCATTGCTGACGTACGGTTTTTCAAGTCTTCTTATCGCGATTTCACTCACACTGACTCTTCAGGGCCATAATTTTATCATAGGCAAGGTCCTCTCTCTTCAGGATGTGACAGTTTATGCAGTCATTGTAATCTTGATTCGTAACGCAAGGGAAGCCGTTGTCGCACCAAACCGTGTTATTTTTCCACGTTTTGCATTTCTAGATGGTCAAGGAAATCATGGAGCAATTAGATTGCTCTTTTTAAAAGCTTCAATTGTTAATTCTCTCAGTGCTGGCTGGGTTTATCTGTGTGTGGTTATTCTTGGGCCATCATTTGTTTCTCTTTGGGTGGGGCAGGGTTTTGAGCGGGCATATTATGCTCTTATTATCCTTGGAGCTGGTTTTCTGGTTGATTCAATGCTGGCAGCTGTTCCTTCATTTATGGGAGGCATCGGCGAACAGAAAACAATGGCAAGGTTTGCTGTTTTTGAAGGCGTGGCAGGCCTTGTGATGAGCTATCTGTTGACACTTTCTTACGGAATGACCGGTACTGCAATCGGGCTGTTGGGTGCGATAATCTTGGTAAGAGGTGTGTTTTGTCTCATGTGCATATGTAAACGATTGAAAATATCATACCTGCGATTTTGCAAGGAGAAATTGCTTTTTCCAGTTTTGGTTCTGAGTATTATCTATTTATTAAATCTCTGGGTGGACTTTACCGGGTATATTGTTTCGTGGTTAGGTCTGGTTGTTGCTTTTTTTCTGTTAACAAGTCTCTATGTCGTTCTTGTACATGTATTTGTTGCATGGCGACAACAGAAAGTAGTTTCCTCATCCGCGCTACTTTTTACAGATCCACGCTTGTATTTTAAAAATCTGATAGATGGATATTGAAGTCTGAATCGATGGCAGCCGCAAAGAAAATGAATATTGAATTAGTTTTGGTGAGCTATAACAGGTTGCCATATATCAAGCATGTGGTTCAGTCTTTGTTTGCCAATCAATCTGAAGATTTCACTGTGGTTTTCTGGGATAATGGTTCGACAGATGGAACAAAGGAGTATCTAGCCAGTCAAACTGATCCCCGCATATCAAAGAAAGTTTTTTCGAAGAATAATGTTTGGGTACATGGCGCTGCCAATGCAGTTTTTGAAGATTCAAAAGCTGAGTTAGTGGGGATACTGAATGATGATATTATCCTTTCGCCTGGATGGACGAAAATATTATCCAGGGCACATTCAGATATCCCTGAACTCGGTTTTATAGGGTGTTGGCATTTGGGGCGGGAGTTTTTTCATTATCATCGGGCCAAACACAAAATACAAACTTTTGGAGAGCACAAAATTTTGCGGCACCCTTGGACCGGAGGAGCGTCAGGACTTGTGAAACGAAATGCGTGGAAGGAGGTCGGGCCTTTTGAGTCTAAACAGACTACTAATTTGTGGCTGCGTATGGCAAAGAAAGGGTATGTGAATGGGTTTTATTTTCCATTGATCCATGTGGAGCATATGGATTACGTCTGGTCGCAATATTATATGTTTAAAGATGACATAGGTTATGGCCTGTCCCGTAGTGTCACAGCAGCTGTTCAGGGGGTTACCTCCATAGAGGATGCAAAAGCATGGCACAAGAAAGTTGTGGGTAATATATTGGATAGTCCATGGGATCCCACTCATTACCTTGGGCTAAGAAATAAACTGAGAAGGGTCAGGGAGAAATTTATCCAATGGAAGAAAAAATTTGGGGCAGGTTACGATTGACAATCTTGTAAAAAGCTAAAATAACCGATGGCTAAGTAGGTAGGTGCAGACTCCGAAAATCTTCAGATGCACTCCAATAGAACACCTGAGGGCACTAGATGCTCATTTATTATGTTTAATATCTGCATTCTAGGGTGTGTTGCAATTGAACAAAAATGTACCCCAAATGGTATTTCCTAAAGGGAGTTTAACGAAGCAGGAGAAGAGTTTTTAGTAATCCAACAAGATTATAACTCTAGAATTTTTCTATAATCTCTTATGAATACGTTCAAAAACTTATTAAGTCTTCCGGAAAGTCACCTTTGTTGCGGATGTGGAATATGTGCGTACCTGTATCCAGAAGATATCAAAATGCAGGATGTGGTATCAAGGGGACGCCGTCCGGCATTCATTCGAAAGGTCAGGTCGGGCGATGTATACCCAGAGGCTTTCACTGTTTGCCCGGGAATCCATCTATCACATTCAGCAGAGACATTGTGTCAACAAGGATTATCAGACTCTCTTGTCAAGTCGTGGGGACCGATTTTTGAATTATGGGAGGGATATGCTGCAGATCAAGAAATCCGGTTTAAGGGATCCAGTGGCGGGGTTATGAGTGCATTAGCACTGTATTGCCTTGAAAAGGGAAATATAGCAGGAGTTCTGCACGTTGCAGCGGATGAACAAAAACCACATCTTAATAAAACAATTTTCAGTGAAACAAAAGAGTCAATTCTTTCGGCAACCGGTTCCAGGTATAGCCCCGCAAGCCCCTGTGAACATTTAAAACAAATAGATAACGCCAATGCTCCATGTGTATTTATGGGAAAGCCATGTGATGTTGCCGCTGTAAAGAATTTGACCGATATCCAAACAGGATGGTCTAAAAAGATAGCGCTCAGTATTGCCTGTTTCTGTGCTGGAACACCGTCAACCGAAGGAACGCTGGAGATGCTTGCTAAAATGGGGGTAGAGGACACAGCCACCCTGCTAAGCCTTCGATATCGTGGTTGTGGCTGGCCAGGGAAAACCAGAGCAGAACAGAAAAAAGGCCAGAACTCTGAAAATAAGTTTTCAGAACTGGATTATCATGAGTCCTGGGGAGAGATTTTACAGAAACACAGGCAGTGGCGTTGTTATATATGCCCTGACCATACGGGTGAGTTTGCAGACATTTCAGTGGGGGATCCGTGGTACAGGAACGTAACAGAAAGTGATTCTGGCCGTTCACTCATCCTCATTAGAACTGAAAAGGGGCGTGCCGTATTGCAAAGGGCAATTGCCGATGGGTATCTGATCGCTGAAAAACGAAATGAAGAGGTGCTGTCTGCTTCCCAGTTTAATCTGGAGAAGGCCAGGGCAAGACTCTGGGGGCAACTCGTTGCTTTAAAGATTTGCCGTGTCCCTTATCCAAATTACAGTGGATTTTCTTTGTACCATTGCTGGAGACATAACCTGACTTTTACAGAGAAAGTTAGATCAATCCTTGGAACGGTTAAAAGGGTTTTTGTGAAAAAGTTGCGAGAGAAGTGCAAAACTTCCCAGTAACATGAAGCTGTAGTGCTGTCATCTCAATGAAAATTACACTTGGGGCAATAACTTTTTTTGTAATTATGATCTTTTTTTATGTCATAGTAAATGGCTTCCTGCAGTCCTTGAGTGGTACTCCCGTATGGGGGAGTATTACTCATCCCCAATATATTCTGTTGTCAGAAAAGATACCAGTTTCTGTTTTATATAAGGATATAATTTCACCGGTTCAAATGCACATAAAGACAATCTATCGTAATAAAGCCGGCAAATATTATGGAGAAAAACATTATAAGGATCTGATTGTCATCCTAAGGGGCTCGGGAAAGAAAACAATAGTCCTTCCGGCCATTAGGTCAGACAGTATCGCTCAGGTACGGATTAGAGTGGTTTTGTTTCTGGAGAGAGCAAGTGCTGGAGATGGGAGTAGGAACCTTGAAGTGTTTGGTAAGCCAATCAGGTCCCGGTGGATATCTGTATCTGGTACGCCTCTAACGATGGATGGGAGGAGTCCTGGGGTTTGGGATATAATCTCAAATGGGTATCAAACCGGTTTGTGGAAAACTAACAGGGGAGACTATTCGTTTTCTGGATGGATGATAACTTTTTTTTATATATGCTCATTTGTTGTGTTGTTGTTTGTCGCAGGTAAATCCTCCGGGGTTGCCATACGGGACAAGGTCTTCTGGCACTCCATCTGTGCCATAATTCTATTTCTTTCAATAAATAAACAGTTGGATATCCAGATGCTGTTCACTGATATTGCGAGAACTGCAGCAAAAGAGTATCAGGTTTATGCTATAAGGAAACCCTTCCAGATACGGATTATCTCATTTTTCGCTTCCATGGGAATCAGCTTTTTTATTCCCCTTATGATTCTCCTTCGCCGTTGTCACAAGAGTATCTTTTTGGCGACTGGCGGCGTGTTTTGTCTTTTTACCTTTCTCTGTCTGCGGTTGGTTTCGCACCATAAAGTTGAGGCAGTTTTTTCTCATTCTGTAGGAATATTTACTTATTTTGACTTTCTGGAGTTGCTGGGTATTTTCTTGGTCAGTAGTTCTGCCGTCTGGTATTTTAGAACTCTTGTTACATCCAGATCTCAGCTACAGGCAGAATGAATAGAAGGATACTCCCCAAAAAAACTTCGTGAATTTGTCACAGGTTTCAGGATAAGTCAAAATTATTTTCAAAGGTTGTTTATGCTCTCCACGTTTTTTTATGGTGTAAATGTTTCTTCAAGGATGAAGGAAAAAATACAAAAATGGAACAATCTGTTTTTAGGCTTGGGTCTTGTTCTTCTTTTCTTTTCCTGTACCTGCTCCGGCGCATGGGCTCAACAACAATCGGAGGAGGTTCTTGCTCCCCGGGATATCCTTAAACAGTTGCTGCCGTTGTCAGAGAATGTACATCGTGCGATTAAAAATCCATATCATGCCGATGCGATGTGGAAACTCTGGGCTGTCGACCCTACTCCTGTAGTTTTGGATACGCCCCATTTTCAAGGTCGTTTTGAGTCTCTTTATGAGGAAAATTATCCTGTTCCATTGTTTGAGGGTGAGCCGGGAACTCCGGTATCATTTCAAAGAGAAAGTGCAACATCGATGGCTGGCTTTTTTGATGATGTTTATTTGAGCCTTGATCATGGCCACACAAACCTTGGCTACCCACCCGGCAAATTTTTCCTGAATGCCGGGAAGATGGGAACAGCGCGGGATTACCGGACTCGCTTTCAACTTGGAGTCAATTTTACCAGCCAGTCATATTCCGGTCGGGGGCGTGCCATTGTTGATGATCTGTTTAATGTTTTAAATACTGAGAAAAACTTTTTTTTTGCTAACTGTGTTCGTGCAACTCCTGCCCATAATTCTTTCAAAGACACTCAAGAAGATGCGGTAACAGATTTATACGATGGTTTATATGGTTTCTCATATCAATCAATAGGACAGTCAGGAAGTGAGGTACATGCTCTTTCTAAAATGATGATAGCCGGCGCATCAATGCCGCGTACCATCAAAGATCTACTCAAAAAGAATGGTTCGTATGCCATTACCCTGTTGACTCTTTTTAAAATGGCATTGCCCTATGCCGATAAAGATGGGAAACCCCTAGCATTTGAGAATGAATTACGTCATATGCCTGCCTACAGTTCCAATGGTGACCCTGTCCATAAGCACTTCTGCTCTGCCAATGTCCATTTCTACGGGTATGATGAAGGTCTTCATGTATGGGAAATGGCCAGGCTTGCCAGGGAAATGGAAATAGCCCCACCGGTTACAGTGATAACCCTTGCCGGACTTCGTATAAAAACTCCGGAAAAGATAATTACTGAGCGTACTGTAGTTGGTAAACGTATAAAAAGTATGGGATTGACATCCATCAGGGTCTGGGGTGAACCTGGTGAAACACTTGAAGCAGTGGTGGATTTACGGAAAAGCTATGATTTGCAGGGGCAGGACCTGCAGTATAATTGTCAGAAGCTGTATCCTAATCAGAAGAATATCACTATTCAGGCTGTTGCTCCTGGGCTGTTTTCTGTGAAGGCTGAGCACGACATGTTGCTCCCTAAAGGACGCATACCCATTATCTGCACCGTCCGTAATCAGGGTGATATCCCAGGCAATCCAGTATTCCTGAATTTTTACTGGCCTGGTGTTGACGAGCTGTCAGACTACGGTCTGCCAAAGAAAATAGTGAAAGCAAGGGGGCTTAAAAGACTTCCGGTAACGATAAATAATCGTCCTAGAGTGTTAACGGATTTTGTTGGTGACAGTATTGCATGCAACCCAGGGGATACAGTTCAATTCAACATTAGTGGTAAAGACCCGGAAGGATATCCAGTTATCGTATACCGGCGCCTGGGGCAACCTGGCAGCTTTACTGATGGCACGGTTGAGGTAAAGATATCTGAGTATGCACAAGAGCATATTGAACCCATACATTTTCTTTTTTCCGACGGAACAGGTGGATATAGCGCCAAGCAGGTTAAATTATGTGTCGGTAAGGCTCAGGATGTGCTGGAAAAAAACTGGTCAGTAAGTCTATTGGGTAAAAAGGCATCATTGAGTTCACAGGTGGCTCAGGAAGGCGCATATTTCAAGTTTACAGGTGGGACTGCTGCAAAATCCTTCAGGGAAGTTCAAGGAATCTTTGTGTTTCAGCCGTTTCAAGGTGATATAGATCTTGTTGCCCAAATCCCTGGAAATTCCAATCAGGTAACCCTGGGTGTGTTTTTAACGAACAGTCTGGATTATTTTTCCAGATCAGTCTTTATAGGTATTTCTCACGGGCGTGTATCGGCACGGTTGCATGGGACCGAAAGAAAGAATAAGAGCAGGATAAGTTTCCTCCCTGATACCATCTCCGGAAAACCTGAACTTTTTAGAATTGTAAGTCGCAACGGTTATACAGGTGTATTTATTTCAAAGGATGGTGTCGCGTGGACTCAGTTGGATTCTATGAAAATAAAGTGGTTTAGAGAGATCTATGCCGGTTTTTTGTATGGAGGGGGGGGGGACCCAGTTGTTGTCCGCTGGGTGAAATCTACGGGAACATTGGTGTTGATAAACCCGGTTCGTGCCAAGAGAGACAATAATGGGAATTATTATGCCCCTTTGCAATTAGAGGTTCGTTCGCCAAGGGCACTTGCTACCTATTATACCCTGGATGGTACCGAACCAACTCTTGAATCTCCAGAGGTGGACGGAACTATCGAGTTGACTCATCCTGGAAAGTATCAACTGCGCCTGGCCAATTTTGAACAAGATAAACTGATTGCAACAACGGTAGTTTTTTATTCTGTGGTAAGCAGGAAGAAGTGAGTATCCCCTGTTTCAAGATGCTGGAGTATCTATTATTCCCCATTTCTTTGTTGTTATATGTGTCTTAATGGGCTTTGCCGGGTTTCCTGCAACAATAGTATTGCTTTCAACATCTTTTGTAACTATTGCGCCCGCTGCGACAACAACCTGATCTCCAATTGTTACCCCAGGAAGAATAATACTGTGTGCACCGATAAAACAGTTCTTCCCTATTCTAACATCCTGAGCAATATTTCTTGACATATCGTGACACAAAATTGTCGCCCCAAAGGCCAGGTATGATCCTTCACCAATAATAACGCCGCGAGGATAGGTTCTGTCCAGATTGGCTTTCAGAGAAATTCTGACATCTTTTCCGATGCTCATCCCATATATTTTTCTCAGATAGATATTACGCAGAGAAATGATGGTGTGTCGAATGGAAAAAAACAGTTTTTGTACAAGCTTGTTATTAAGCATTGTCTGTAGTATCAGTTGACTGGGGTTTGATGGTCATGTTCTGCTACTATTTTTGTTATTTCAACAGTTAGGAGTTTATATGCATTGTCATTCCAATGAAGGGCATTGCTGGAAAGATCCTCTTTCCATTCATTTTTATCAAAATCAAAAAAAATTGCTTTCATATCATAGATCTGTACTTTGTCTGGGAGTTCATTGAGTAGTCTTTTTGAAGTTCTGGCTGTTTCTTCTTCAATCCCATCACCCCAGACAAAAGACCTTAATGTATCAGGTGAAATAGGGGGGACTATGGTTAGAATGAGTATATTGCTCCCGGTGGATGCAAGTTTTGTTATGATGCGTTTGATATTCTCCAGTATCTGATCCTGAATTTTTGTCCGTTCTTCCTTTTTCATCATACTGGCAGCGACAATATCATTTATGCCAACTTGAACTATATACCACTCAGGAGTCAAATTTAAAATAGTGGCATCAATTTGGCAAAGTGTTTCCCGTGATGTGGCGCCACCAGTACCAAAGTTAATAACCTCTATATTCTTGCCCAGATCTGGCTTACCCCAATCCTGGATTCGGGAATCCCCAATTAGGACTATGTTTTTTTTAGCAGATGCGGGGTGTGGTTTTGTCTGAATGTCTATCCCGTGTGGGCATGTTTCCAGTCGGGCTATTTTGGTCTTTTTATAAAGATTGATTGTGTAAACAATACTGATACATAGCAATAAAATGATGCCTGCTGTAATGTACATAACTGTTTTCATAATGATTGGTGAGATGCAAATATAAAAGGCCACCAACTGCCTTCCAGATTATGGGCAGACAACGATTTGCCATGAAAAATAATTATGACACAACTGGATTTCATACATTGGATAAGTAAAAGATTGTTCAGGAGTGCCTGAGTGATATTATAAGTAAGAGTTTTGTAGCTGTATTTTTTTTATATTTTACCGTTATTATAGATAATTTTACCTGAATATGTCACCGATTCAGATTGCAATAAAATATCCAAGTCATCGCTGATGATAACATGGGAAGTGTTCAAATGCTAAAGTAAATCGTTGAGTTGACGGAGGAGCGATGCTTCTGGCAGATATCTTGTTTTTGAAAATATAGATGAGTTTCAGTATGTTATCCAAGAAACAAGCAGTAAGTCCTCACGAATTCAGGGGAGTGTTACTGTTATTGTTTATCCGGTGGTATTGGTGGGATATAAGGGAACATGTCATTTCCCGTAAACTCTTCTTATCACATTTTTTTAATGTTCATTGCTGAGGTTAGCGACTTTTGAATGGTGTAACTCCCGCATTTTTGCTGCTGCTGTCTGTTCTTTGTCTTGCCATTGTTACGGTTAAGAAAGAGAATATCATAGTACCCTTGATTGTCGCCATGTGTTTCCTACCTGCCGATATTTCGTTACAGATTCTGACACTGGATTTCTATGCAGTAAGAGTCGTGGCTTTAGTTGCATTAGTGCGGATTTATTTTAGTGGTGACAATGATAGAATCAGGATGAACTCAATAGATCATCTTTTTATTTTTTATAATGTCTTGGGAGCAATTATTTATATACTGGCCAGCCAGGATAGAGCAGGGGCCTTTATATATAAAAGTGGAAGTTTTGTTGACAGTGTGATTCTGTACGTTGTTATCAGGAATGCTATCTACTCCAAAGAGAGTCTGCACTTGATCATTAAGACTTTTTCCATCTGTGTGGTTGTACTCCTGCCGTTTATCATATTTGAGTATTATTCTGCAAATAATCTGTTTGCAATACTGGGTCGAAGTGCAATCTCGATCCGGAATGGTGAAATAAGAACATCTGCCACATTCAGTCATTCAATTTTGTTTGGTTCCTTTGCTGCTGCATTAGTTTCCGTGCTATGGGCAGAGTACAAGTGTGGTCGGAGTGTTCTTAAACTGATGGCTGTCGTTTGTTGTGTGTTTTTCGTCTATACATCTTCTTCAAGCGGGCCCATTGTCGTTCTTGCAGGAGTTGTTTTCTTTCTGTTTTTTTTCAGGTGGAAACAGTACAGCAGCCTCCTGTTCTGGGTGTCCCTTGCTGTGGGAACTATTGTTCATTTTGCTCGTGAGTCACCCATATGGCATTTGCTGTATGTTCGGATATCAGTGAAAAGTGGTTCCACGGGGTGGCATCGCTATCAATTGATGGAAGCTGCTGTTAAAGAATTCCGGGATTGGTGGCTCCTCGGCTATGGTGATATGGGGCCACAATGGCACACCAAATACTGGGCCTATACCCATGCTACTTTCACTGACGTAACAAACCATTACCTGTTGCTTGGGGTTCGTGGTGGTTTTTTTACCATGTGTTTGTTTATGATACTTTGTTATAAAGTTATAAAAACATTGGGTGCGTATTCTACTGGTCAGGATGCCATGGAAGATCAGTGGCTCTGGTGGGGGTTTACTGTTATGATGTTGGCACATTGCATCACATTTTTATCCGTGGCCTATTTTGGCCAGATAACCATGTTGCTGTATCTGTCCATAGCCGTAGGTGCTTTTGCACGTGATGAATTGATGCGAGAAAAACAGGAACAGGCTTATTTATACTCTTGAATCCATGACGGATTCATAATTGTTTTCTTTATAACGTACTGAATTATAAGTGTAAGGTTCACTGTCAGGTATGTTTCAATACATAGCACTCCGCCCTTCAGGATACTTTTCATGGAGATTGTTTTGTTAGCAAGGGACTTTTTTCTGGTTCTGGTCCTTGGCTTAACAACGAGGTCGTCAGTGATCATAGAATAAAAAACATGTTATTATCCATTATAATCGTAAATTTTAATACTCCTGAATACACCTTGGAAACTTTGGCGTCAGTCTTTGCCGAATGTGAAATTGATGATTTCGAAGTAATAGTATTGGATAATGCATCCTTGGATAATTCGGTGGAAAGAATAAGGGACTCCTTTGGAGAGAAGATTCACCTTATCCATTCTGAAACAAATCTTGGTTTTGCCGCGGGAAACAATTTGGCTGTTACCCATGCCAAAGGAGAGTACATCCTTCTGCTTAATCCAGATACAGTTATTTTGGATCATGCAGTTGATAAATTACTTCATTTTGCCAGGCAATATCCCGATGCAGGAATATGGGGCGGGAAAACGGTTTTTTCTGATGGGAGCTTGAACCCCTATTCGTGCTGGCAGCGGCAAACTCTATGGAGTTTGTTTAGCCAGGTGGCTGGGTTAACGTCACTTTTCAGAAAATCGAGCCTTTTTAATCCGGAAGGTCTTGGAGGGTGGAATCGGGAGGGCATTCGTGACGTGGATATTGTGTCCGGTTGTTTTCTGCTTATAACACAAAAGTTATGGAACGATCTGCAAGGTTTCGATCCGGATTTTTTCATGTATGGAGAAGAGGCCGATCTCTGTTTAAGGGCAAAGAAAAAAGGGGCGCAGCCGATGGTGAGCTCACAAGCCACAATTGTACACTATGGTGGAGTGTCTGAGAAAAATCCCAGTGATAAGCTGGTTAAGCTTATCAAGGCTAAAATATTGCTCATTCATCGCCACTTTAGACCGAACACCATTCAAATTGGTATTGTCCTGTTTGCCTGTTGGCCATTATCGCGTTATGTTGCCCATGGGTTCCTTGCGATGGTTGGTAGAAAGTCTTCAAGCGAGCCTTTCAGAGTGTGGAGGGAAGTGTGGAAGCGGCGGAAAGAATGGTTGTATTGTTAATAATTATCACTGTCTTGACTAATACCTGAAGATTATAATGATACCTGTGAAACAAAAACGTGTTTTAGCTATAGCCTCCTCCGGAGGACACTGGGTTGAACTGAGACGATTGCGCCCTGCCTGGAAAGATTGTCAATTGATTTATGTTTCCACATCTAAAAGTCGCGAACAGGAGTTAATTAAGGAAGCAGAGGAGGACGGGACTCCTCTACCGGTCTTCTATGATGTGGTGGAGGCTTCACGTTGGGAGAAATTAAAGCTTATACGGCAACTCCTTCAGCTTCTCATAATACTGTTGAAAACTCGTCCTGATGTCATTGTTTCAACAGGTGCTGCTTGTGGTTACTTCGCATTGAAAATTGGAAAGACACTTGGTGCCAGAACCGTATGGGTTGATAGCATTGCCAATGCCGAGGAGCTTTCTTTATCTGGTGAAAAAGTAGCAGGTTGTGCTGACCTCTGGCTTACCCAGTGGGAACATCTCGCTGAGAGTAACAGGAAGGGGACACTACGATATGAGGGGACTGTTGTATGATGTTTCTAACTGTTGGTAACGAACTTCCCTTTGATCGTCTTGTGAAGACGGTTGATCAGTGGTGTGGAGCGAGTAAACAACATACGGTATTTGGGCAGATAGGATCCGTCGGGGAAGAAGGATATAAGCCGGTTCATTTTGAGTGGGAGGAGTTTTTGTCTCCACAGGCGTACCAGGACAAGTGTGCTGAGGCTGAATTGATCATTGCTCATGCTGGCATGGGGTCTATCATAACTGCTTTGGAGGTATCTAAACCTGTTTTGATTATGGCTCGCCTCGCCGCTCTTGAAGAGCACAGGAACGATCACCAAGTGGCCACTGCAGATAGATTTTCCCAACGTAAAGGTGTCTTTGTCGCTGAAGATGAGCACATTTTGATTGAAATGCTCGATGAAAAAAGCTGCAGGAGTGGGAATATGGCGCTAGAGCAAATTGAACCATACGCCGAAGAGCGCCTTATACGAACGATAAGAAATTTTATTTTAAGCTGAATTATTTTCGAGTGCCACCTGTGAAGTGTTAAAAAAAATGTATATACCAAATCTGTGGAATTAGATTTGGTGTTATTAGTATTTGTCCATAGATAGCCTTTTTCTAAGAACTCTTCATTGTTGTTAAGAAAATCTGAAAACATCAACAATATGTGCTCAGAAAGCATTTCATGCCGGAAACTCGCGGTAAGCTTTTCTTCGTGCTTTGGTGTAGAGAAATTATTCGCATTGATGAATAGACACTTGCAGCCCTTTGTAACACATATTCATCGCCTGAATTGATCACCATTTATACTATACCGACGAATTATTTTCTGTAAAGCAGCCCGGGTCAGATTGGATAGACGTGCTGCTTGAGATATATTTCCATTACACTGCTCAAGCAAATGATGGATGTACTGTCGGGTAAAAGAATCCAGACAGGATTCTTTCGCCTCTTTATAAGGAATGATACTCTCTCCATATCCCTGATTCACGGGAACACTCGAAGACGATAACGAGGATCTGAGTTGCAGATGTTTCTCATCAATGACAGGGCCCGGACAGAAAAGAACGGCCCGACGGATCACATTCTGTAATTCCCTGATGTTTCCCGGCCAGTTATGTTGCAGTAGGGGGTCCAGTGCAGTTTCTGAAAGCACTTTTTCCCCATTGTTAAGTTCGGAAAGTGCTGTTTTTAAAAAGAAATTAGCCAACAGAGGGATGTCCTCCCGTATCTCGACAAGAGATGGCATACGCAAAGTGAGAACCTCGAGACGGTAATATAAATCTTCCCGAAAAATACCTTCTGCTATTTTCTGCTCAAGATCGGCATTGGTTGAAGCAATAATGCGAACATTTATTTTTATGGAAGCAGTAGTTCCCAGCGGTTTTATTTCCTGCTCTTGAAGAACTCGCAGCAATTTAGTCTGGAGACCGACAGGAATATCTCCAATCTCATCTAGACAAATAGTCCCGCCATTGGCCTGAGAAAACAATCCTGCATGATCTTTATCTGCACCGGTGAATGCTCCTTTTGTGTAACCAAAAAGCTCGGACTCAAGCAGATTCTCCGGTATTGCAGGACAGTTTACCATAATAAAAGGTTTTGCCGACCGTGGGCTGAGACTATGTATAGCCCTAGCACAAAGCTCTTTACCTGTTCCAGATGCTCCCCGGATAAGAATAGTATACTCGCTTTCAGCTGAAATTTTTATGGATTCGTAAAGATGGTGCATTGCAGGACTTTGACCAATAAATTCAGGAATCATCCTTGCAGAGTCAACTCTGCTGCGCAACTCTTTGTTTTCAAGCAGGAGCCTGCTCCGTTCCAGTCCCTTGCGGAGGATTCTGGTCAGGTTGTCAAGATCCAAGGGCTTGGTCACAAAATCCCAGGCTCCACGACGAATGGCATCCACAGCCAGTTCGATTGTGCCGTAGCCAGTCATCAGAATTACTGTCTGCTCGGGATCATCAGTGCAGATATGGCTAAGGGTTTCAAGACCATCCATATCACCCATCATGATGTCCATCAGAATTAGGGATACATCTTGTTTCTGCAGAACTTTTAGTGCTTCCTCACCACTTGTTGCGCTGAGAATTTCCACTTCTGGTAGTCGTTTGGTAAAGGCTCGTCTTAAACCGCTGAGCAGGTCAGGTTCATCATCAACAAGCAAAATTCTATCAATAAAAGGAAATGGCTTATTCATCGGTGACGCTCTCCAGTAACATAGGTAAAATAACTGTAAAGCATGATCCATGCCCGGGGTTTGACTGCACCCGTATCTCACCACCATGTTCTCGTATTATGCCATAACTGACGGATAGGCCAAGTCCTGTTCCCTGGCCGGAAGACTTGGTGCTGAAAAAGGGGTTGAAAATCTTCTCCATAATTTTCTTTTTAATTCCTACGCCATCGTCTTCTATATCTATAAAGATTTCTCCATCCTCAGATCGGGTACTGATTGAGATTTTCCCGCCGCTGCCAATTGCATGTATACCGTTCATTATCAGATTCACCAGTACCTGTTGAATACGCCTGTTGTCTATTAAGCAATGAGGTAATTTATCATCCAGGTTCAGCTGAAGGTTGATCTGGTTTTTCTTGAATTGCTGGCTGATCATCGAAATGACGCTTTTAATGGAAACATTGACAGATTCCGGTTGTGGTTTCAGTCCATGCTCTCCACTGTGTGAGAAGTCGAGTAGATCAGCTACAATTCGCTTACAGTTTTCTGCATGTCGTTCAATTATACAGATATCACTATATATCTCTTTATTATCCTTATTCTCTTCTTTTATTATATCTGTATGGCAGAGAATTACCCCGAGAGGGTTGTTAATCTCATGTGCTACACCCGCGGCTAGTTGGCCAACGGCCACAAGCTTTTCCGTCTGCTGAATTCTCTGTTCTGTTTCCTTTATAACACTGACATCTTTTGCAAGACAGACAATGGCCTGGACCGAATCGTCCTTGTCTAAAATCGGGTAAAAAGAAATCACAAATGTTGAACCATCGTCCAGTTGAACCTCTTTTGCATGCTGCTCTTCTTTCACCAAATTCAAGCTTTGAAATTGCCCACTGAAAAGACACTGTTGATTTAGGGAAATGGTTTCAATGTTCTTTCCTAAGACATCGGCAGCTTTCAAATTATTTCGCAGCAAAAAACTCTGATTAGCCATTTGCAGACTTCCATCAGGTGCCAGGAGAATTAATGGATCACTTATACCTTCAAACACAGACTGAAGCAGTGCTGTACTCTGTCGCAGGCTCTGCATATTCTGCATACTTTCAATGGTCAGGCCGATTTGTTGCCCAATGGAAAGAAGAAGTTCCTGCAGTGCATCATCTAGCATCTCACACCTGAGCTCGGTGATGTGCATAATTCCAAGGAGGCGATTTCGACAACTGAGTGGAATACTTACATTAAGCATATCATATTGTTCTGCAGGTACAGTCCTGATCTTATCGAGCTCAATGCTATCCTGGTGTGGTTCAAGCATTGGTGCCTTATCAGTCGTTTGTAAGGTGTATTTGTTTGTCTTAGTGTCATATAGGTAAATCCCAGCACCTTTACCAGGAATAACCTGCAGGGCCTCTTGCAGAACCCGCTGTAGTGTTGTTTGTAACTCGTCCGTACTGGTTATGAGACTGGTCAGGGTGTTGTGCAGGGATAACTCCTGATTTCTTTTTTTTACCTGTTTCCTTGCTCGATTTTCAGACAGTTTCAGGGCTTCCGTTCGCTCTGAAACAATGATTTCAAGGTTATCCATATGTTTAACTAGGCTGGACCGGCTTTCCTGCAAATCTCTTACCAGAGTTCTGGCACTACGAAACAGTTCTTCAAGTTCTTCTTTATGCCCCTTGATCCTGTGTGGTAACTCCTGATTTTTATTGTCTCCCAGGGTTGTGCGAAAAAGAGTCAGCAGATCCTGAAGGTTTGTTATGATAAGCTGATGGAAAAGGACCCAAATGGTGAAATAGAGTAGTAATGCAAGAATCAAAACTGCCCCGAACATCCGAAAAGCTCCCCTCCATATTTCGGCAAGACTCTCTTCCAGGGGGATGGAAATGGAAAGAATACCACCTGTTTCGTTGTCATTGCGGTGAAATCCTCTTGATTCTCCGTAAGACATTTTAATGGCTGAGGGTGCATTTTCAGGTTCACCGTGGCAGTGCATGCAGGAAGTATTGAAAACAACGGGGCGATATAATGTAAAGTATCGTTTTGACTCCAGCCGTCTAACCGTATGCCACTCAGGTTTTGCAGGGTGGGTACGAAAATACTCTATCATTCTAATTTCTTCTTCGTTTGCCTCATAGTCAGGATTCCTTGCATTTATTGCTGCGCGCCGATATTTGAAATCGGGTAGGGCATCTTTAAAACGGTCCATAATGACTCTGGTAATATATGAAGTTGACATAGCCTCAATGATAAACTGGTCTTCGCCCAGTTCTTCGTACATACGTGGCCGTAATACCTCACGGATATAGCTGCGGGTAGACTCGAGAGACATCATAACCAACTCGGTCTGTCTGAAGGTTTCTTCTTCGAGCAGGTTCTTCTGGAAATGATAAATAAATGTTGTCGTAAAAAGGCAAAAGCAAAAGAGTATAATTCCCAAGCCGACTTGA
Organism: Desulfobulbaceae bacterium; assembly: GCA_026988015.1. Taxonomy (GTDB): domain Bacteria; phylum Desulfobacterota; class Desulfobulbia; order Desulfobulbales; family Desulfocapsaceae; genus Desulfocapsa. The sequence continues at coordinate 17,138 of JALSMA010000048.1, forward strand.
AATCGTAACTTGAGGTTATGCTGATCCTTATCTGCCAGATCTCGAATAATGTCTCTCATTCCAAAACTCCAGGTTGTAAATAATAAAGAGCAAGTGGTGCTTCCGTAAGTATACACTATCCAGTATTCATTTGTATACTCTAGTATGCACCCTCTGGCTCTTCCGGGCAGGCTACCTGAACATTAGTGGCCTGATGGGACCGTGATATTAGCTAGTTGGTGATTTTGTCATCTTTTGAATAAATCAGGAACGTCATTTGCAGCTGACGTAAGCCGAGGCCACTTAACCTTGATATGCTTGTGAATAGTAGAAATTTAGATGGTCAGGTAAAAACCCTCAGATGCGAGGCGCATACTTTGTTTGTTTAATTTTGTGGTACCACGGTGCGTCGTATTTAAACAAATAAATGCTGGAATGTCACAGTAAGGAATTTTAAAGACATCATCAACATCATACGTTGAGGAGAAATCACCATGCAACGAACATTTATTGTACCTACTCTGGTTCTATTCGGAATAATAGGGCTCTGTTTTCTGATGGCAACCACGAAGCTGTTTGATCCGCTGATTGTCTTCATCCATACTGGAGTTATTAGCCCTACACAGGCGGTACTTTGCCTCATCTTTACGGTAGGAGGTTTTGCTGGCTATTTTTACCTGTTAAATCTTATTTGCAGTTATTTCGTCCCTCGCATTAAAGCAGAGGACAGAACCAAAAGAAATATTAAAGGAGGATTAACACAGCAATGATTAGGAAGAGGAAGATAGATATTATTACAAACGATGAAGGAGGAATTAGATGTCTAAAGTAAAAGAGCAGATGCCCACTCTGATAATGGGTGCGGGATTACTGGTTTATGGGCTTATTGCACAATCTGGTGCATTGTTACCTATTGCACAATACCTGCATACCCATAAGACTTTGGATTTACAGGTTACCATGTGCCTGATAGTTGGTTGTATTGCACTTGCTGGAGCTCTTGTTAATTCTGTTAGAAAACCAGGGCATTCCAATCTAGATACATTTATCCTGCAGCCCCTTGGCGGGATTGTATTAATTCTAGTGATGGCAATGCTTATTCGTTGGTATGCAGAACCGTTGATGAAGATTATAAGTCAATCTTTGCAGCCAATTCTTGGCTTTAAAATCTATAAGGTTTTAAATCTCAACTATGTTGTCCTTGGAATTCTGGCAGGAGTTGTGTTGACAAATACTTGGGGAATTCCTAAATTTGCAGCTCCTGGAGTGAAATGTGCCCGCTTTGTTTTAAAGATGGGTGTCATTATGCTTGGTGCTCGCTATTCATTTGCCGAGCTTGCAAAACTCGGTGTATACTCTGTCTTTCTCGTTGGATTCTTCGTACTCGGTACGGTTTTTCTGGTTTTGTGGTTGGGAAATATTTTCAAACAGCCTAAATCCATGACCGGCGTTCTTTCAGCAGGAATGGGTGTTTGTGGTGTTTCGGCCACTGTTGCTGTAGCACCTGTTGTAAAGGCAAAATCTTCTGAGATGGCTTATACTATAGGAACAATTCTTTCTTTTGGTATTGTCTGCATGTTCATCTTCCCTACAATAGGAAAGCTTGCCGGCATGAGTCCCGTACAGTTTGGAGCATGGGCGGGTACTGGGATTTTAAACTCTGCCCAGGTTGCAGCGGCAGCACTGGCTTTTAATGCTGTAGATATTGAAACCCTGAAGGTTGCTGAAATATTCAATATTACCAGGGTTCTCTTTCTGCCCATTATCGTCCTTGTCCTGGCCACTTGGTTTGGGAAGGAATCCGGACATAAGTTAAGCTTCAAAACTGTTGTTATTGATAAGTTTCCGGTTTTCATAATTGGTTTTCTTATTCTCTTTTTCTTGTCCTCAATTGGAATGTTCTCTCCCCCAAGTCATTATAAAGGAAAGTATATAGATGTTTCTTATAATGACCGTACTCAAGTTACTCATGAAGAGTGGGAAACATTAAACAATGCCATTGCAGCTGGCGAGTTTTCCGGACTGACTCCAAAGCAACTTGAAGCAGTAACTGACCTTGTTAAACAGCGCCAGGTAGCAGGAAACTTTGAAGATCGTGGTAATAAAAAGGAGTTTGACCATGTTGGTCGGGCTCGAATGACGCAGCTCGAAGGTATTCTTGCAGCTGCTAAAGCGAAGCAGATTCAATTATCTGCCGATGTTAAAAGTGCAATCAAACATGCCGTTAAACAGGTACATAAAAAGTCAAAAACAGTTGTTACTCTCACTGACTTTATGATCTGGTTTTTTGCCTTTGGGTTAATCGGTCTTGGTATGCAGATCACCAAAAAATCAATTACTCAGGCAGGCGGGTGGCCTATTGTTATGGGTGTAATTGCCGGAATTACCAAAGCAACACTTTCATTCTTCGTTGTTCTCTGGCTAATCAAGGATGTTGTTTTAAATTAACCTCCAACAAAGGAGTCAATTATGACTGAAGAAGATAAAAAAGTTACCATTGAAACCGGTGAGGCTGGTAAAGGAACAACTAAACTTCCGAAAGATGCCAATACCGAGGAGTTGGAAGAGCGTGCTCTTTCTGTTTTTTCCAGTGATCGTAATGAGGATATAACGGCTCTTATCTTTTGCCTTATAACAACGTTTCTAGTTGTACTCTTTACCAAGTGGCTGGTATAATAATCTCAGAGTATAAAGGGTAATAGTATTGGAGCGCCATGACCAGCGAGATTGGCTGGTCATGGCTTTTTTGTCTTTGTTTGCAATAACGGCGTAGTAAGAAATCTTCTCCAGGTAGATTTTCTTTACGTTCGTAAATACTTATTAGATCAATATGTTTAGCAATATCCTGCTCTGTACGCATGGTACTGATGGGGCACAAAAAGCAGAATCATTGGTTTTTAGAAAACAGGAATCGGTACCCGACATGGTGGTCACTGTACTCACTGTACTGGATGAAGACTGGCGCCAGATGACGGGTGATGACTGGCTGAATTCGAGCAAAACACACACTGTTTTTCTTGATCACGTTGAAGAGCAGATGAATGAGGAGATAGCGGAAGAATGGCAACGTATAAAGAAACATTATCCACTTGCAACCCAGGCCAAATTTGTCCAGAGAACAGGGAATATCTCAGAAATAATTACGAAAACCGCTAGGGAACTGCACTGTGACCTTATCGTTATCGGTCCCTGGACCAGAAGAAAAAAATTCTCCATACATAGCACCGGAATGGGGCTGCGGTCCACAATGAAAAACAAGGAGTTACATCCACTGTTACCATGTCCTCTTCTTATAGCTCCATAGATACCATTCCTCTAAATGTCACAGAGGAAATAGATTTGGGGCTGCATCAATTCCCCCTTGCTTTTGACTTGCAATCTCTTTTTCCAGGAGATCGCTTGCTTCGTCTGCACCCGAACTGGTTTGTTTCTGGTTTTGAACAGGATCAATCATCCTTCACTGTCACCATTAAAGATTACGTTACTGATGATGAATTTCTGCTATCAGGAAGTTTTCTTTTTAATGCCAATAAAACTGAATTGCTGCACATCCAGCTAATTGATCCTATAGATACGAAAATCTCTTTTTTAACTCGTGATGGTAAGTTGCTGGTTCAGATTTACACACATGAGAAAATTAATGCTGATGATCCTCTCCTGCTGTGGATACGAGCAATAAAAGAATATATTCGCATCTACCTCAAAAAAACGCCAGGGACTCTTTTCTTCCGTTTCTTGATGAATAAAGTTTTGTTGAAAATGGATCCTTCTCAGCGAAAGATCAGCCTGATGATAGCAAAAATTACTGCTGTGGAAATACTTGTTATTCTCCTTATTGTAATTGCGTACGTCATCTTTGTTCTTTGATGACAAGAAAGATGTGAACCGGAGCGTCCAGAGAGATACCGAATCCTGTACCTGAACAACCCTGCTAGTGCTAAATCATCGTAAAAGTGTGTGGTTATTCAGCATTGATGTGACACTGGGACAAGAAGTGTTTCCAAGAGGGACTCCTGGGAAATATTTTTCAAATAGCTGTGAAACCTGTCTGTTAATGGAGGGGTAGAATATGGCTTTTCCAGAAGTCGGTGATACTCTCGATATCTTCACTATTATTTCGAAGCTCCATGACGGTGCGCTGACCACTATTTTTTTAGCTGAAGATCAACTTACACGTGAAGAAGTTGTTTTGAAGATCCCCTGTGGCGATATCCTGAATAAACCTATCATTCTCTACCACTATCAGAACGAAGAGAGAATAAGCAGACGGATCGAGCATCCAGGGATTGTACGTTTTATACACCGTCATAGAAGCAGACAATACCTTATAATGGAGAAACTTTCCGGGAAGGATCTGCGTGCAGAAGTTGGCACAAACCACATCCTCGAACTTCACGATGCCCTTGTTCTTATGAAGCAACTTTGTGAAATAGTAGGGTATCTCCACAAGCAGTCAATTGTCCATCTAGATTTGAAGCCCGAAAATATACTCCGGCTGAACAACTCAACAATTAAACTGATTGATTTCGGTCTGGCCAGTTGTGCATCTCTTCCTGATCTCCTCACACTTGACTTCCAGAATCCTCAGGGAACGCCTTGGTATATTGCCCCGGAACAGCTACTTGGGGAGAGGGCTGATCCGCGATGTGATATCTATTCAATGGGGATGATATTATATGAAATGTTCACGGGAAAATTACCATGGCCGCGCTCCAGTAAGCTCAACACTGCCCGTCGCCGTTTGCGCCATGACCCGATTCCACCGCGTTACTACCAACCGGATATACCGCCACAAATTCAGTCAATCATACTCCGTGCCCTTTGTCGTCATCCATCGGATCGTTACAGTTCAGTCCCTGATTTACAGTATGATCTAAATTACTGGCGTCAACTGCCTGTAACACCACAGGGTACAAACAGCAGGAAGCCTTCTATCTGGAAACGAATTTTTCCCGGAAAACCTGTACAGCTCAATAGCTCACGGTACCAAAAAACAAAACTCTTAAAACGCAAACCACAAATTGTTGGTGCTTTGATTGATTCCTCGACTAGTCACGATATGTTAATGGAAGTTCGTAAGCAGGCACTCATCCACTCTGCTGAGATCACCTTGGTTCACGTTATTCAGGAAGAGAGTGACCCACACACAACACATTACGGGATTACTGTTGAGGGTGAAGAGTTGATGGCAGAATTTGAGAGAAGTGTCCAAAATCTCCGTAGATTCAGTATTGATCCAAGTATCCGTATTATTCGCGGAGATCTTATTGATGTCCTGGAGGGACTATGCAGGACTTTGGAGGCAGACCTGTTGGTTCTGGGAACATCTCGCAAAGAAAAGAGTCTCCTCCGCGGTGCATCTGTACGGCGCCGTTTGGAAAGAAGGAAAAATTTTCTATCCAAGGTTACTGTTGCTGAACAGGAGCTATTTTCTCCGGTGACAGACTTAAGAAACCTGCAACCAGAGAGTCTCACCGAGCAGCAGGTACTGTCATGTGATATTTTTCTGGTGGATCTCTGGTTCGAACAGCTCCATCTGCATACCGAATTTATCTATAAACTCCTTCTCCAGCAGGAACAGAAAAACGACTCATATGTGGACAATTGCCGACTTGGCCAGTTTCTAGAGTCCCTTGAAAAATCGGAGTGCTGGAATCATATTTGGTCCATACTGGATTTGATTCATCGGCAATTTCATAGTATCACCACGAAAATGTCAAAGGTTTCACCTTCTGATCACACAGCTCTTCAGAATATCTATACTCTTGAGTCACTGCCACTGGCATGTACATTTAAAAAATCATTGGGACAGGTCTCCAGGATCCTGCGAGCCAGACTTGAAGAGAAACCTCCTCCGGTACCTTTTCTCGTTGATACCTCCTGCCCGGTTACCATGCCGTATCTTGCCTGTTACGGCCCGCTGTTGCGCGCCCTGACTCTTGACCGGGATCTTTGTGTTCTGATAGAAAAGAACTGTACCCGGCTTTCCAACTCTGGATTGAGTGGAGTCCACTAGATGCGTTTAATGATCTTTTCTGATATTCATGGCAACCTCGAAGCTCTGCAAAGTGTATTTTCTGATGCCGATAAACGAAACATACACAGGAGTATTTGTCTGGGTGATCTTGTAGGATACGGGCCCTATCCAAACGAGTGCATAGAACTGGTTAAAAAGAGAAAAAACTGTCGATGTCTTGCAGGAAATCACGATGTGGCAGCACTTTGGGAAACCTCTCCCTATGGAATGTCAAAGTCTGCACAGGATGCAATCCTCTGGACTATGGAACAGCTAAGTGATACGAACAAAAAGTATTTACAAAGTCTGCCCGACCGGATTGATCTTTTTAATATGACATTTGTTCATGCCAACCCATATAACCCCAGAGGGTGGCGCTATATAACGGATCGCAAATATGCGCTGCGAAGTTTCTCTGCTACCAGTTGTCAGTATCTTTTTATTGGACACAGTCACAAACCGCTGGTGATTACCAGGAAACGTTTTTTCTCGATCGACTTTCAAAAAGTATCAGGGCCACAAAAGATAACCATAAAAGACCAGAGACGGTATATTATTAACTGTGGGAGTGTGGGGCAACCAAGAGACAATAATCCAGATGCCTGTTATCTGGTTTTTGATATCCTCAGCAACAGATTAGAGTATTACAGGGTACCGTATGACTCCAAAAAAACAGCCCAGGCAATTCGTTTATTCAAGTTACCGCCAGCCACAGGAAGACGTTTGTTGAAAGGAACGTGACTGGTCAGGAGTATTTCCCATGAAAATAAAGCGATATTGCCACGGAGCCACCCCCAACCTCAAACAACGATTTCTTTTCTGGTCAGCGTTTTTGTTAATCGGAAGCGGTTTCATTATATCTATACTTTCTTTCTGGAACACCCGGCGACTTCTCATGGCTGATGCAATGACAAAGTCTGAAGTAATTCTTCGTGAAGTTGAAGCAATCCGTTCCTATGTGAAGGAGGAATTACGACCTAAAATGTACGAATTGCAGGGCGGAGACACATTTGTTATCGAAGCTATGTCTACCACATATATCAGTACTCGTATCATGAAACGGTTTGCTGAATCCATGCCCAATTACACATACAGAAGGGCCTCACTCAACCCACATAATCCAGACAATATGGCAGATCCTTTTGAAGAGGAAATGCTGGATTGGTTTGAAAAAGATCCCAACCGTCTATTTTGGCAGGGAGTAATTAAAAAGAATGGTGACTCTTTTTTTATTTCTATCATCCCTGATTATTTTGAAGCATCCTGCATTCGGTGTCATGGTAAGGCAGAAGATGCCCCTAAAGAATTAACAGATCGATACGGAATAAATGGTGGATTCCGTTTTAAAGCAGGTGATCTCGCAGGTATTAACTCTGTGGCAATTCCAGTCTCCGATTCCCTTCGTGAAGCCTGGCAGGGTAGCTTCGTTCTTTTTGCCGTTACTTTGGGGGGTACTCTTCTTCTGTTATGGCTTCTAATGCTTCTCTTTCAACGTCTGGTAATAGAACGCCTTGGTGTCATGCTCTCGCTTGTGGCCCAAAAAGGTAACGAAAGCAAAACTATTACCGGTGATGAGCTTGATGTGTTACAAGCCTCTCTCGGTTCTTTGCGAAATTATGTTCGTTCTGCTCGGAAAGGTTCTTCACTTGAACCTAATTTTATTGGTAACTACATTGTAAATAAACCGATTGCTGCTGGTGCCATGTCGTGGTTGTATAAGGGGCATACAACTGACACAGGCGAAATGGTATCTCTTAAAATCGGTTTTGATGAAACCATGCAGAACCCATTATATCGATCTTGCTTTGAATCAGAGCTGCACTTTTTCAAGACATTATCACACCCTTGTCTACCCAAGGTGAAAGAACGTGTGGATGATGTTCTGGTCCTTGAAGAGGTTTGTGGGAGAAACCTTTTTCATTATCTTGGAAATGGAGGGCTGGAGAATAGGTTCCTTCTTCCTGTTTTTGCGCAGCTATGTGATATGATCGCATCTTTTCATGCCGTCGGAATGGTCCACCATGATCTTCGTCCACAAGTACTAATATTGGATACCAGGCAACAGCTGAGCCTTATCGATATGGGACTTGCCTCAAGCGATCAACATCAGGACCCGATTACGGCTGCTGGACTAGGTCCTCAGGGTGATTTGCTGTATCTTGCACCGGAACAGATTCAAGGAAAACGTGGCGATTCACGCAGTGACGTTTATGGAATAGGTCTGTTGCTGTATCTTGCTGTGACTGGTCACTTTCCCTTCTCAGATACAAGGAAATCTCCCAGAAACTGGCTGCGGCACAAGCGACAGATTGAAAGCCCTAGAACATATCGTCCTGAATTGCCGGAAGCTCTGGAACAGATTATGCTTCAAGCATTATCCTATGATATCGATACTCGTTACCAGTGGGTAGAAGATATGTGGGATGAACTGGCAGCACTGAACAAGCGAGCGCCTGAGTTTTTTTCTATGTCATGAGCAGTGTCAGTGGTATAGGTCGATTGTATAGGAATTAAGCTTTATTGTAACTGTATGACTATACCTGCTTGCGACTCTCTGTGCCGGGTTGATTTATTTTGTTTCCGCTCAATACACGTTGCAGTTGCTCTTTTCTTAGGAATGCCACAACACTGTCAGGAAGTATGGTTTTATCACGTCTGACTGCTGCCAACAGATAGCCACTGAACCGTAGAATACTCCCCAGAATGTACGGTTTTTCCAGAATGGCTCGGCGTAAAACCTTGAGAAGAAAGAACAGGGGGTGGACGGCCATATTGTATTCACAGATTCCTTGTCTGAACCGTGCTGATAGAATATTACTCACAGCGCCAGTACCGGTAGGACGAAGATGTACTGCCTCAATATCTGGAAATGACCACGCTTTCCATTTGTGTATCCGTGCCATGACACAGGAAATAGTATCTTCGCCGCCCCATTTCAGAGGAATAAACCCTCCTATTTCTTCAAAAACCTTTTTGCGAAAGACCTGAATGGCTTTTGGGGTCGACCTGCGATCGTGTAAAACAGTGCATAACTTTCCCTTTATTAGATTGACATAAATTCCAGAGGCTACTCCTAGGTTGGGATCTTGAATAAATTTTCCCAGTATCCATTCGTAGTAATTTGCAGGGAGTACGATATCTGCATCCAGCACTGCAAGAAAATCATATGTCATTTCTTTTGATTTTTCATAAGCCTCCATGATAGCAAAGACGTTGCTGGCAAAGTATTCCTGTCGAGCCACTTTCTCTCTGAAACAGTAGTGAATAAACGTATGTTGCTCTGAATAGCTTTTTATAATATTAGCAGTGTTATCAGTGGAGCCATCGTCAACGATTAGCCATTGCAGGGGCTGAACAGTTTGTTGCAATACACTCTGTATTGTTTTTTCGATATACTGTTCTTCATTATATGCCGGGGTAATTATTACATACCTGGGGGGGGCAATTTTTGATGCTGATGCTACCTGGTTTGTTTTTTCAGGTTGTTTATGGTTCATTGTATCAACGGGGCAGGTGGGTGGGTTGCGCCTGTGGAGAGGTTCAGAAAGGAGGAGAGTTTGTTTCCAGACGCCACCAGGGTTACCATCGTAATAGTTCTTTTTGTACGGCAAGGGTCAGATATACACGGTGTTCGTCAAAACTGTCATTAATCAGATCTGAGTTCTGGTTTCTATAGTTGTAGCTCAGAGATGTGGTCCAGAATTGTTGGAATGTATATTTCAGTGTTCCACCGGCCTGGTAGATGTTCCTGTTGAAAACACTCTCTTCCCGAAAAGCTTCGCGATCTGTATTTTCAAAATCGGTGCCGTTTTCGACAGAGGAAATCACCCCATATAGTACGTTTTCCTGAGTTTCCTCGCGATAGGAAATAAAGATTTGGGTGGTGAGGTTGTCAAGTAACGCGTGGGAAAAGGACAGTTTCGCATTCCAAAATCCAGTCAACCCCTGGTTGCGTCCCAATGTAGTATTGTCGTAGGAGAAGTTCTCCTGGTCGTATCCCTTGTCGATATAGGTTGATATCTTCGAATGTCTATCTACGTCATACTGGATATTTAGATGGGCGTTGTAGTTCCAGTTGGGATCAAAGGTATCAGTATTTTCATAAGAAGGCCCGCCGCCAAAAGACAGGGATAGCCTGGGAGAATATTGGTACTCTGCCCCAATGGTAAGGTTGTGCAGATATGTGTTGTTGCGCAAAATGGCGTCATAGTCTGTTCTTGAAAATTCATAACGTAACTGGACAGATTTCCGCTTGGAAAAGAGATGCTTTAGTTCGACATCAGCTCGATATTCACTGAGGTTATTTGACAGATTCGTTGTGTCAGTGTCATCTGTTATTCCGGGGGAGATGCTCTCAAATCCTTCTATAACACTGTCTACTAATGGTTGGGATGGAGGATCAAAGAGCCCCCTAGTATAACTTGTGGCCAGTGTGATATTCCAGAATGGATTAATATGATGGATGAGTGACAGATCCGCTATGTGCCTGTCATAGTCTTCGTATCCGCCAATACCTGTGTAGTCGTTTCTCAGAATACGATTGTAATAACCGGCTTCCACAGTGTTTGTTCTACCATAGGCATAGCTTGTACCCAGGCTGAAGTCATTTGTCCAGTAGCGTTTCCGATCTTTCCTGTAGCTTGCGTTATTGTCGTCCGATGCGATCAGGCTGGGATCATCCGAGTAAATGAATTTTTCACTGAGATTGAGTTGGAGTCTCTGGGTAAAATGACGATTTGCTGTGAGAAAAAAATCATGTTCCCAGTTATTATTATTGAGTTTTACATCGTGGGTATAGCTGGGGTTATATCTGGCTGTGATCTGGTCTTTGCGACTTTTTGAGTTGAATATGATTATGGGGCCAATGCTCAGCTTCTGCTTACTGCTGTTTCTTGAGGATGAGAGCTCATTATCGATATCAATGTATTTTGTTTCAGAGAAATCGATACCAGTGACAAGTCCACCACTAAGACTGTTTTGTCTTGCCTGCAGGGGCGAATCCAGAAAGAGTATTGAGAGAAGTATCAGGAACCCATATGGTGTTTTAATCATCGCAGCTCCTGCGGCCAGAAAGTTTTTATGCCATATGGGTTATATACCATTCCGCGGCCATGTCGAGTCCCTGTTCAATGGAAAAATTCGGAGTATATCCCAGTAACTTGTTTGCCTTTGAGATATCAGCCAGGGAGTGTCGTACATCACCAGCACGAAAATCACGGTAGATCAGATTTGATTTACCCTGTTTTGCACCACTGCGTTCGACACGTTCGCTGATCAGTTCGTGAAGACGGTTAAGGGTGGTACGTTCTCCGAAAGCTACATTATAGACTTGGTTAGTTGCTTCTCCTTCTTGGGTTGTTGCTGCAAGAAGGTTAGCCTGAACACAGTTATCAATGAAACAGAAGTCCCTGCTGGTCTCTCCATCACCGTTAATAAAAGTATCCTCACCGCGCAGCATACCGGAGAACCATAAAGGAATAACAGCAGCATAGGCACCGTTGGGATCTTGACGCTTCCCGAAAATATTGAAGTAGCGAAGACCAATTGTGTTAAAATTATAGGTTTTTGCAAAAACATCCGCATAGAGTTCATTGACCAGTTTGGTCACTGCATAGGGTGATAACGGGTTGCCTATGTTGGGCTCCTGTTTAGGGAGATCGGGGTGGTCACCATATGTAGAGCTTGATGCTGCATAGACGAAACGCTTTACCCCAGCGTCACGGGCAGCAATCAAGATGTTGAGAAATCCGGTGATGTTGTTGGCATTTGTCAGTGCAGGGTCTTCGATGGAGCGGGGCACTGATCCAAGTGCTGCTTGATGCAAAACATATTGAACATCCTTGCAGACATGGTGGCAATCTTCGATGTTACAGATATCACCTTTAACAAATGAGAAATTCTGCCACTGTTCTGTAGTTACCAGTCCTTTGACTTCGTCAAGGTTGTACTGATATCCTGTGGAAAAATTGTCGAGTCCGACTACTTTCTGATTGAGTTTAAGGAGTATTTCCAGGAGATTTGAACCGATAAACCCAGCGATTCCGGTTACAAGCCATGTCGACTGGTTATTTTGGAGTTCTTTTGTGAGGGTGTTATATTGAGTCATTTGAGTTATACTTGTTGGGAGAGGACACAAGCTAGAGTCTCCAGAAATTAACATTCTTGTCTGTAATGGAGTCAACGCCAAGCATAGACTTAACATCAATCAGACAACCATTTTTCTTCAATGTACTGGTGAAATATTCAAGGGGTTGCCTTGTGAATTCCTTATGAGGTACGGCTATTATCAGGGCGGCAAGATCCTTGAATTCTTCTGCTGGAGTAAGGGCTATTCCCACATAGTTCATCGCATCCTCTGCCTGCACAGCGGGATCGTGTACCAAGGGCTCAATACCATAATCCTGCAGCTCTTCTATAATATCAATGACTCTTGAGTTTCTGAGATCCGGACAGTCTTCTTTGAACGTGAGGCCAAAGATACCAACTTTGGAGTTTTTTGTATCCAGCTTGGCCTTGAGCATCATTTTTATAGTTTTCTCAGCAATGAACTTCCCCATATTGTCATTGATACGTCGACCAGCGAGAATTACCTGCGGATTGTAGCCGGTGGATTCCGCTTTGTGAGTAAGGTAATAGGGGTCGACACCAATGCAATGCCCCCCAACCAGACCTGGCCGGAAAGGGAGAAAATTCCATTTGGATCCGGCGGCTTCAAGTACGTTCAAGGTGTCAATCCCCAGCCGGTCGAAGATAATGGCCAGTTCATTGATGAGTGCAATGTTGAGGTCACGTTGCGTATTTTCTATAACTTTAGCTGCTTCCGCTTCTTTGATGGATGGAACTGGGTAGATTCCAGCCTCAATGATGGAACTGTAAAGGGCGGATATTGCCTGTAAGCTTTCCTCTGTGTCACCTGAAACAATTTTGGTGATCTTGGTGAGGGTATGTTTTTTGTCTCCTGGATTAATTCGTTCTGGCGAGTAGCCAACATTGAAGTCCTTTTTCCACGTCATTCCGGAGATTTTTTCAAGCACAGGAACACAATCCTCTTCTGTGGCGCCAGGGTAAACAGTGGATTCAAATATTACTGTGGCTCCCTTTTTCATGTGCTTACCAGCAGTGGCAGCGGCGCCGAGCAGTGGCCGCAGATTTGGCTGGTTGGCGTGATCAATGGGAGTGGGAACAGCAATGATTAAAAAATCTGCTTGGCTGAGTTGGACCGGGTCATCTGTGAAATTAAGGAATTTTGCTGAGTTGAACCCCTCGCTGTCCACTTCATTATTATGGTCAATCCCTTTTCTGTAATTATTTATAGCTGTCTGGTTCAGGTCATAACCAATTGTATTGTATTGCTTTCCAAATGTTATGGCTAGTGGGAGCCCAACATAGCCGAGGCCAAGGATACCAACTGTGGGTTTTGTATCTGTCATGGTATTTAGAAAAATTATTTTATGGTTGGGAGTTTTCCAATGATTGGGATATTTACCGCACTTGTAACATCGTTGTTATGACGAATGGTGCCTCGATAGTAGTCTAATAAAAGAATCGGGGCAATACCCGCGGCAGCACCCAGCAATAACCCTATGAGAATAATAGGGATACGCATGTTCCTAGAGGGCTCAAGCGGCGACTGTGGAGGGTTGATTACCTTGATATTATTGACAACAGCCTTCTCTTTTCTGACAAGATCGAGGTAAATATCATCTATTTTTTTATAGCGCTCTTTCGCATTGCTGACCTTGTTCTGCAGGACATCCAGCTGTGACTGGAGTTCCATATCAGTCACTGACGAGAGGGCTGGCGGTATTTCAAATTTCTGTTTAAAGAGCCGTAGTTTCTTCTCCGACTCCTTCAACTGCCTGAAGTACTCATCTCGCTGTGTTCTGGTAAAGCCCAGCTCGTGTCGGATAAGGCTTTTGTTGGTTTCCATATTTAAAGCAACCCAGATATCAATGTAACTTTGTACCAGAACCGTTGCCATTTCCTGCGCAAAACATGTTCCGGTTATCTGAATAATTCCTTTGGTGGGAATTCCCGTTATCAGAACGCGTTTATGGAGCATATCAAGGCGCTCAGGAGTGATGGTTATTTTTTCTCTGGTTAGTGTCGGGTCTTTATTGAGGAGTTTATTGAGGTATGGTTTGAGTTTCTTTTTCAGCTGGCCGGAAACCTCCAGCGGGGTTTCCAGGTCTTTTTGCAGCTTATCGGGCAGGATTCTGAACACTTCTGTTCTGAAAGCAGTGCTGTTCATCCGCTCTATTGCAGCCGTTATATAGTTCTTATCCCCGGTTCTTGATGCGATCTCTTCAGTAACTTTGGATATCATCTGAGCTCGGGCTGTCTCGAGTTGGGTAGTGGCTGTGCTGCTGTACTGGGGCTGGATCATGAAACTTACAGGTAGAGCAATACCAAGGCCTAAGAGTGTTGTCAGCAACACTAGCCACTTATGTTCCCGGATCGGAGAAAAATATTTGGCCATGAGGAATTGTGGATCCACCGGGCCTGGTTGAACGTATCGGGATTGGGGGGATGTTGTCATCTTCTGGTACTATCGTTGTTAGTGAGGATACGGACTGGTCTGTTTGGCAGGGGTATGCTCGTTCAGAACAATTCCATGTATGGTTCCGTTCCCTGCTTCTATAATGGTTTTGGTCTCTTTCAGGTCAGCCCTTGTTGTTCCTGATTGTTTGGTGATTAACAAAAAGTAATCAACCGCTGAGGTGAGGGAGACGATATTGACATTGTTTCGGTTCGGGGAAAGAACAGGAGAGGTGTCAAATATTATAAAGTCATATTGATTTCTGCTCTCTTGGAGAATTTTGGGAATATGTGAGTGACGAAGGTAATCTGAAAAGGTCTGACAGTCTTCGCCAGCTGTTATGACATCCAGGTTGTTTACCCCGGTTCTCTTGACCACTGCCTGCCATGGCAGGTTGTTTTTAACAAATTCCGTGAAGCCGTATGGCTGAGGCAGGTTGAAGAATTTGTGAAGCCCTGCGCGTCGCATATTGCAGTCAATGAGGAGGACTTTCTGCTGACAGGAACATGCTGCATTGTATCCAAGTGCTGCGGTAAGTAGAGAGCTTCCTGTGTTATCGTAA
The DNA here is from genome assembly GCA_026988015.1 of Desulfobulbaceae bacterium. Classification (GTDB taxonomy): domain Bacteria; phylum Desulfobacterota; class Desulfobulbia; order Desulfobulbales; family Desulfocapsaceae; genus Desulfocapsa. Next base: position 32,234 of record JALSMA010000048.1, read on the forward strand.
GGACTTGCAATAAGCAGAGTATTGCCACCGGCTTGTTCAAGGCTGGAAAATATCTTTTCCCGTATTCGTGTCAGTTCGGCGTAGTGATAGGCTTTTTCTATAATATGGGTAACCCTCTGATGTTCTGCGGGAGTATCCTGTGGTGATGCTGTTTCATAACTTCCCGAGTTTTTTGCGGAAGGTAGGTTTGATGGTGGCGTTGCGGGGAATTGCTTATTGTCTCCAGGTGTGCCTGGCTGAGTTGGTGTTGACTTAAGGGAGCTGACGGAGATGGTGGAGGACGTATGGGTGACCTTTAAAGTTGCGAATGTGGAGGGAGTAACCGACATCTCTTCAATGTCAATATTATCAAGTGGATTTAGGTCAAACAGCTCACCTCTGTTGTTCTTTGAGTCAGATTCCGACTGACACATATTCCGAGGTGGAATACAGATTTTGTCAAGATTTAACCCCTCAAAAGGATCGATGCTACCAGCTGACTGAATGGTGCTGCATATGTCTGCTTTGTTGTGATCCTTTTTTATTGACATCGTAGTGGACTGAAGACTGTCGCCTGAGGTTGTGGTTTTATGTTTTTTGGGTCTTGGTATCTTAAGGCATTAGTATAACATAAAAAAAATCGTTTGCAACATGGGGTATGCTTTTGGCGAGGAAACCTTTTAAGCATCTTTTATGTTGCAGTGACTATGAGCTGTTCTGTTCAAATAAACCTTTTTCCATACAGCACATTGAAAATTTCCAGAAGCTCTCGGCCCAAGTTAGCATAATCATTGGCACCGTAGCTATTTGGCGCAGACTCAAAAATCGTTTTTCTATCTACATGAGCCATATCAATTTCAGGGCAGTTACGAATATGGGTGTTAAAAATACTGATTCCCCTCTGGGAAAAATATTTTTTTATCTGATTAAGGTTCTGGGATGAATTACCCCAGTCTGGATCGTATTTTGTGATGAGAGCAGCTAGTAGCTTGAGTTGGCTGTTGTGTTTACGAATTCCTGCGATGAGGTCAAGGTAGGCGGCCAGTCCATCTAGGGAAAATTGATCCGATGGAGGAATGGGAATAATTACATAGTCTGTTGCCATAAGGGCATTATTCATCATCACCCCAAGATTGGGCGGGGTGTCAAAAAGGACAAAGTCGAATTCATGCAGGCCGGGGTCCTGCTCAATGAGTCTTCTGATGCCGAGAACAGCATCAGATTCCTGGGCTATCTGCCGTTCCCAAAGCATGCAGCGGGTGGTATTGGGAATGATCTGAATCCTAGGATGATAAGTGGAGCAGGCAATAGTAGAAAGAAGGAGGGTGCTGTCTTCTAAGGATTCAAGCGCATTAACAAGAGAACACTTTTCCCTGTCATCGTAATTTTGTAATAGAATGGACGAGCAGTTTGCCTGGGGATCAGTGTCGATAATCAGGACCTTTTTCCCAAGGATCGCCAGGTAGCTGGCAAGATTGATTACGGAAGTTGTTTTACCGACTCCTCCTTTACGGTTTCCAAAGCTGATAAATATGGGTGGATCCTGGTGTGTCATCGAGGGAGCCCTGTACTTGTCTGAGTTTTTTTATGTTGTAACCGTAAGAGGAAGTCTGTGAAAAATATTTTCAAAAAGACTATAATACAAAATGTAAAATAGCAAGTTGGAAATACAGGGTTTTTACTGCTTTATCTTTCTTTGTAACAGTAGGGGAACTACCTGAAAAAAGAGCACTATAAGGAATAAATCCATGAGTAATGTAATAAAGGGTGTACTTTTTTCTGCCCTGATCTTTCCTGGCGCGGGGCAGATCATTTTATCAAAGTATATCCGTGGTGCTTTTTTTTCTGCGGTAGCTTTTCTGAGCGGATTACTCTGTGTCACTGCCATTGTCCGGCAGGCGGTTGTGATGTTGCAGGATCTTGTCGCTGCAGGAGAAGTGGCCACCATTCCCAAGGTAATGCTCATTGTTACTGAGGCCTCAACGACGGCGTCCTCGCTTTTTCTTAAAGTCTCTTTTTTGATATTATTCTGCTGCTGGCTGATCTCCATAGTGGATGCCTGGCGCATTGGCAGAGAACTTGATTTACGTTCCACCGATGTTTAGTTCCTTATACCCTATAAAACTGTAATAAAAAACAGGAAGCGAGGTACGAGACTTTGAGAAACCGTGAGAGCTTTTTGAAATTAGAAGCTTAGAGTTTTCACCAAGGCATTTATTCAGCGACTCTTAAAAGTTTTCCGACTTGTCGGGTCGTCTTTTTTTGTTCAAAGCCCGTTGCCTGTCACCCAATGCCTCGAGCTCTTTAATTGCACTGTGATAACGAATGCTTCTTCGACACTCAGCAAGGATGACAAAAGAAAAAAAGATATGAATGACGGTGAAAATCACTGAATAGGGCGGGGGAACATAAAAAATCTTGTAGAGAAGGTGAGCCGCAAGACTGGAGATTACAAGGATGCGAAGCGGTAATATCCAGTTGAGGCAGAAAACTCCACGGTTGGAGTCACTGTAGCGATGCATGATTTTTCTGCAGCAGCTCATGCATCACCTTTTGATACGCCTGGTCCACTGATTGTGCTGTTACCGCCACTGCCGGGGGATATTTCTATCTGTAACGGTACCCGGTCTTTCAGGGCTGCCACATGGGAGATGATCCCTATGAGCTTATTCTCTTCGTGGAGTCCAGCTAAAGTGTCAAGTGCCGACTCCAGTGCATCCTCATCAAGTGTGCCAAAACCTTCATCTAAAAACAGGGAATCCACCCGGACATTGTTTGAGGCCATCTTGGAAAGCCCCAGGGCGAGTGCCAGACTGACCAGGAACGACTCACCACCTGAAAGGTTTCTGGTTGACCTGATCTCATCTGCCTGGTAGGTGTCTATCACGTTGAGATCAAGTGGAAGCTCTTTATCCCGCAGCAGAATGTAACGATCACTCATTTTTCTGAGGTGATTGTTGGCGTGGTGAATCATCATCTCAAAGGTAATACCCTGGGCAAAATTTCTGAATTTTCGGCCATCTGCTGAGCCGATGAGACTGTGAAGTTTACCCCAATTGCTGACAATCCTTTTTTGTTTTGCTATGGAAAGGAGTTGAGTCGTGGATTTTGTTTTGTCGATGTTGTTACGTTTTAACTGTTCTTTTGCTCTTACTGCCTCTTCCTGTTTTGCTTCCAGAAGTTGCTCTTCTTCCTGTAACTGCCGTTTGGTTTCTTCCAGGCTTTCCTGACAGAGTTGCTTTGCTTCTTCCGTCAGAAGCGTTGTTCTTTTTTCTTCGCACAGAGCAGTGAGTTCCTTTTCCTTGTCGTCGTACTGCTGTTGCAGCTGTTGCAGAACTTCGATCTCTTCAGGGGAGAGAAGGGATTTCAGGAAGTGAGGGCAATCTGTGAAGATTGAAAGTCCAAGAGCCTTATTAAATAGTTGCTGTTGCGTTTCTATCTTTTTTCTGCGCTCGGATATTTCCTGCTGCAGCCGGCTTTGTAATGTAGCAAGGCCTGAAATCCGGCGTTCCACTGTTCCGAGCTCCTGCTGCTGTCTACTGAGAGTTTTGCGCAGGTTGTCTACATTTTCTTCAAGGCGGGATTCCTCCTTGTCGGTGTTTTTGGCAGCGAAAAGGTCATGGCGCCTCTGTTGGGTTTCAGCACACTGTTTTGCCAGTAAATCATGGGAGATCTTTCTGACGGCAAGTTCCTCTTCTCTTCTTTTACAGAGGGCCTTTTTTTTATTTAATTCAGAGGTGAGGTCGGATAGTTCTGGAGTGATTATTTTTTCCCTTTCCTCTTTATTTTTCCAGAGCTTGATTTTTTGTTTGAGAGTACTCAGGATTGCGGGCAGTGATGCCGGGTCTGGTTCAGTTGCATCATAGGGACGAAGTTTATTTGCCAATATGTTTTGTTTGGCGGTAATATCGTTAATCAGATTGTTCTCCAGGTTTACCAGTCGTTTCGCTTCGACATCCACAGCTGTGAGCTGATGTTTTGCTTCAAGAAGTGTATTTTCCAGCAGTCGCGCTTGCTCGGTTAATTCTTCCTCCCGGATAATGACTTTAGCAATCTCCTCATGCAATTTTTTCTGCTGCTGCCAGATTTTTTTCCGGGTGCTTATTGCTGTTGTCAATTCTTTTTCCGTGGTTTCAAGAAGATGTGGTGAGAAATCTTTAAAAGAGGGCAGGGGCAATGTGCTGCGCAACTGTTCCGCTTCAGTCTGCAGCTGAATGATTTGTGAAGACACATCTTTTGACTGGCTGGTCAGAGAAACAAGTTTTTCTCTGTCCGCCACTTCCTGATGGGTCAATTTTTGAATATTTTCCTGGATAATTTTGAGCTGTGCCCTGGCATCATCAAGTTGTTTTTCTTCCTTGGATGCCTTCGGGATTTCCCCATGGCTGTAGGGGTGGTCTGTGGCACCGCAAAGGGGGCACGGACTGTTTTCTTTTAGCTGTTTCCTGTCTTCTTCCAGCGATTGGATTCGTGTGAGGAGGAGAACGTTTTTTTCAAGAAGGCGGATTTCTTTTTCTTTGGCGGTCTGTTCTTTGTGGTAAATGTCAAGCTTTTTATTGCGATTATTTTCCTTTTTTTTCAGTTGTTTACGTTCCTCGTAAAGGGTGGCGTTTCTGTCGTTCAGCGTTTTGATGTTGTGGTGGAGAAGAGAGAGGCTTTGGCAGTTTTTCAGCTGGTTTTCTGCTGCGAAAATTTTTTGTTGTAGCTCGGCTGCATCGATACCCTGCATTAATGCATCAAGTGAGCTTTGTAGCTGTTTTTTAAGGGCGCCTGTGCTTTCTGTTGCCTTTTGATGGTGTTTGAGCGCCGTCTTACTCTGCTTGAGATTTTTCTTACAGGATTGGAGTTGTTGGGTGATGTTTTTTTTCTCCTTCTGGATATCCAGTTGCTGTCCTGCGAGCTTGTTCAGGCTGGTGGAAATAATTTCAATGGCGTTAAAATCTTCGATAAGCTGTTTGTATTGCTGGTGCTCGCTGAAAAAAGTTTCAAGACTGTTTAGTTCCCTGCGTTTTTCCTGAATTTTCAGGCGAAGTGTGGAAATGGCCTCTTGTTCCTTACGAAGGCGATTTTTTTCACTGGAAATGGTGACGATCTCTTTATTGAGTTCATCCCTTTTTCCTGCGAGGTCATGATCAATGGTGCGAACTTGTTTTATGGTTATAAGACCATGCCTGCGAAGTTCTTCAGCGTGTTGCAGTGCTGTTTCAGAGATCTTCGTTGTTGCTTTCAGTTTTATCTGCTTTTCTTCTTTTGCCCTGTACTGCGCTGCCAGGGTTCTTTTTTCACGAAAACTTTCTTCCTGCCTCGATATAAGGTTATTTGTTGTAATATAAGCTGGTTCGAGTTCTTTTGCGGCAAGTCCCGGTTGCAGCCGTGTCAACTCCTCTGATTTGGATTTTCTGGTCTGTTGCAGATCGTCGAGGGCTTTCAGATATGTGGCCAGATCTCTTTTGAGACGTGAAATATTATCAAGCCAGGCAATATTGGTACGATGTCGGGTGATGGCTTTTCGTATGACACTGCTTTCTTGTTCTTTATCGGTAACAATTGTCTGGAGTGTCTTTTCTGCTTCAGGGGAAAGAAGCTCGATGAGCTGTAGTGAATGCTCGAGTTCTTCAAGTTTTTTCTGCTCAATGAGACGCAGTTCGTGAACCTTAATAGAGAGCTGTGAATAGATTTCCGTACCTGTTATCTGCTCCAGGATCGGGGATCGTTTATCAGCGGTGGTCTCAAGAAATGCCGCAAATCCACCCTGGGCCAGCAGGGTAGAGCGGGTGAAGCGTTCGAAATCCATCCCAGTGACTTTTTCGACTTTCCTGGCAACCTTCCTGATATGGCTTTCCAGGACAGTGTCAGTTAAGGCGTCTGTTATCTCATGTCGGGGTTGCTGTAATTCATTCCCCGGTCGCTGACGTGAGCGATGCTGGGACCAGTGACAGCGAAAACTACCTTTTACGGTCTGGAATGTCACTTCAGCAAAACAGACCCCGGTGTGACGGCTCATGATCTGGTTTGAGGATTTTGTTATTTTTCCAAGACGTGGAGTCATACCGTAGAGGGCAAGGCACAGGGCATCCAGCAGGGTTGACTTCCCCGCTCCTGTCGGGCCTGTAATAGCAAAGAGGCTGTTTGCTGTATAGGGGTCTGTTGTGAAATCGATCTCCCATGTGCCACTGAGTGAGTTGAGGTTCTGAAAACGGATATGGAGGATTTTCACTTTTTTATTCCGTCATATTTTGTAAGGCATAAAGTGCTGTATTGAATCCAAAAATCAACTCGTCACGCTGCTCCTCTGGTACCTCATTTACCTCAAGACACTGTTGAAATACCTGTCGGGGAGTGAGCTCTTCCAGGGTCTTAACTTCAGAAGATTGTTTCAAAATATGGTCTCGAATATGCTTGTTGGATATACGCAGGACGGTGATTCTGCTATCCTGTACCGCACATGAAATCTGTTCCTGTAGATCATCAATAAGGTGGAAACCTTTATAAAATATCTCAAGGAAAATGGATTCTTCTCCGGTACGGAGTTCCGCAATTTTCTCAAGGATAGTTTCAAGATCGCCGGAGATACTCTGTAGTTGCTGAAACCTTGGGACAGGAAATTCGTGCACAGTCAGAGTGGGTGCGGTTTCAATAAGGATGATTTTTTTTTCTTCATTGGCCTCTGAAAAACTCATGGCAAGGGGGGAACCGGAATAGCGTCTCCGTTCCTGTCCTGAAATTTTCTGGGGGAGATGGAGGTGGCCAAGGGCCAGGTAATCAATGTCATCAGGAAAGCTATCTAGGGTAAGATGAACCAGTGTCCCCACATAGAGTTCACGGATACCGTCATCCTGTCTGGTTTTACCTCCTTGACAAAAGAGGTGTCCCGTGGCGATGAGGGGGACTGTGATGTGCATGTCCTTCTGTCTCTGCAAGGCAAGATCTGTAAGCGTTATATAATGCTCCCGAATACCGGTAAGAAGCTTCTGCTGCTTGTCGGCTATACTTTCGCCTGCGACAGATGAACGCACATCTTTGTCACGGAGATAGGGAACCGCAAGGACCATGATTTCCGGAGTGTTGGAATCATCACGGATGAGAATAATCTCATCTTCTCTGTTTTCAGGGGCCTTGCCAACAATATGGATGTTGAGAAAGCTCAGGATCTCTTTCGGTGCATTGAGGAGAGTGGGTGAGTCATGGTTTCCACCAATGATTATAACGTGGCGACAACATGACTTTGTGATTTCGGACAGAAACGAGTAGTACATGGCCAGACTCTGATTGGAGGGCGCCTGGCTGTCAAAGATGTCGCCAGCCACGATGAGTAGTTCCACCTTCTGTTCCTCTATGGTACGTGTCAGCCAGTTCAGGAAATCACCATGTTCCTGGTGTCTGGGGTTCCCGTAAAGTTTATGTCCAAGATGCCAGTCTGAGGTGTGGAGTATTTTCATCGTGTCTGGAATGGAGATTTTATCTGGTTGGAAGGGCTATGATCTGCTTCAGGCTTTTGTTTAGTTTGAGCCTTCTCTTAGAGATCGTTTTTTTTAGTAGTAACTTGCAGTTTCCTATCCTCACCTCGGTACCGGCAAAGGCAGTTCCTCGAAGATCTATAAAGATTTTCTCGATACGAATACCCTTTGTTTCTATGCCGTCACTAGAGTCATTGGTGGATGTCACTTTGAGTGCGCCAACCCTGGAATAGAGAGCAGTACCTGGGATAAGGTTCAGCTTAAGGAGTTTCATTTTGGTTTCGTCTACCAGAGCTTCCATTTTCCTGATCTTCCTGGATCTGGCATTGCCTCCGTATCGCTGCAGCCATACAATAACATCGTTTTGCTGGGTCAGGAGTGTTTCAGTGAGTTCCCGCTGCATACTGAGTCGTTCCATGTCAACACCTGCAGCAAGAAAGGCGGGCGTTCCATTTGGTGATCCTACATTTGCAACGGTAAGAGAGCCACCTGCAACCACATTGCCACCAATGATGGTGGTGAAGTCCTGACAGCGAATGGCGCCTTTTGCAGAGAGGTCACTGTAATAGGATTGTTTGCGCATTATTATATTGCCACCCGATTCAATTCGACCTTGTTCAATGAACTTAAAATCGATATCGCCAAGGGCGGAAATCACAGTGTTCTTTCCGGTGATTCCCCCTTTTATGACAACATTTGCTTCACTGTTAATGGTGGCTGACATTACTTCTTTTTTGATCTCAAGGTCTCCTCCAGTAACAACTTTAAAGCCCGGTTGAACAGCTCCGTGAACAATGACACAGTTTTTGGACTCAATATGACCGGTGTTGTAATCAATATCGCTGTGAATCTCCTGCTTGGAACAGACCTTTATTTCTGAATCGTTTATCACTGTGAGGATGCCATCCTTTGTGGCTTTAATCTCACCGCTGTTTTTATCAAAACTGACGTCCTGTTTGATATTAATAACTAGTTCTTTACCGCCCTCAGGTTCAATTTCTTTTCCAGTCACGTCAATTCCTGGGGTTCCTAAAATCTCTGGTATCTTGGTGGCGAGTAGTTCGTCCTTGCTCACTCCGATCATGATCCTTCGTTCTCGAAAGTCGATGGTTCCGTCTTCCAGGAGTTGCCCAGCAATGGGGCCTATTTCAATGGCAAATTTCAGGTAGGCATCCCTGCCGGGTTTTGGCGGTTGTCCAAACGCTATGGGGATATCATGAAAGTCGTTGAAATTTTCTTCAATTATTTCCTGGGCTTTCTGCAGAGCGTTCTGGTCAATACCAAAAAGAATGCCAGCCTCTTTAAGGAGTTCCGGGAGCGGTTCTTTACGTATCGCAAAATCTTTTGATATGGGGGGGTGGAGAAGCAGGGTGGCTGTCATTCTGTCGTCAGATATCTTCACCAGAGGAGTTACAGAGACAAGAAGGATGGGCTCTTCGTTTTCGCCCTGTTCCATGACATCTACCCTGGGGTAGCCTATGGTATCAGAAAGGAGCAACTCAGTGTCATTTGAAAAATGGGTGAACTTTCCAGCTCGGATGGGGCTTTTTTCATATCCTCTATCGGAAAATTTTTTGAATTCAGGGAAAGACAAGAGAGGCTGGTTCTGTTTAACCAGTTCTGAGACGGTGACTTTATGTGCTCGATCTTCAGGACCTACCATTATACGTTTTCTGGTAAAATGAAATGTTGGTTCCAGATATTTTACCGCAGGTTTTTCAGTGCTTTTTGTCATGATTTTCCATGATTATTACTGGTCAGTTCTGCTTTACCCGAACTTGTAAGCGTTTGACCATAAAAGAAGTGAGTGATTTTTATTAAGTATGCAAGTTTGTGAATTATATGCTTGGGTAACTCAATGAGTTACGAAAAAAACAATTACGAAGCCGTCGCGGATTCAGGTGAAAACTATTTTACAGGGAAATGGTTCAGGGGTGTGTTACCCCTTCAAGATCTACCTTCACATTATCGTCAGCACCTTTGGCGTTTAGTTTTTTCGGGTTTGTTTCAAGTCGAGAAATACGACGGGTGATTCTGTAGATATTATCTAGAATATCTACTATTTCAACTTCGCGAGCATAAGCTGTGATTCGATTGGGAACATCTGTCGCAAGACGTTGAATTTCCTCCCGTGTGAAATCTTTGTTCATCCGTGTCACCCCTTCCTTCATGGCACGTACATTTTTGGCAAGTTTTTTATCGCTGCTGGCAATTGCCATGAGGGCAGTATCAAGCGCTTTCACAACCTCATGGTGAAATTTCATCAGCACTCTGGATGTTTGCTGGCTGACGACAACATTTTCCTTGATACGTTTAACTGAAGAGACCACAAGATCCGTCGCAATTCTATCGGCGATTCTCTCTAAGCTATTGACGATCAGGATCAAATTCACCAGTTGTTTTGATTGGGATTCGGTGAGGTCACTGGAGCTGATCCTACTGAGATATTCAAGTATATGATGATGCAGGCTGTCGATAACTTTGTCTTTCTCAGCAAGTTTTTTTACTTCATGCAGGTTGCTGGAGAGCGCAAGCGGCATTGATTCGTCGACAATGTTCCTGGTAAAGGTACCCATTCTGACAATTTCACGACTCACGGTTTCAAGTGCAGTTGAAGGGGTTATCAACAGCGATTCGTCAAGAAATTTTGGGAGAAGATTCTCGTCAACCGGAATGGGCTTATCAGGGATCAGCCATTCAACAAGCCTTGCAATCTGAGTCGTAAACCCAATAAAGAGAGCTGCATTTGCCAGATTGAAAACAGTGTGGACGTTTGCAATTTGACGTGGAGATTCTGCGGCAAGGCGTGCCAGGCCGCTTAATTCGGTATGTACAGGAGAAAGCCAGCGGGCGATATCTGCGAGTTGTGGAATCAGGCCAATCCAGATGATGGCACCCAGAACATTAAATAACGTGTGTACAAGTGTTGTTCGTACAGCCTCGCGTGGTTTTCCTACTGAAGCAAGGCCGGCAGTTACGCAGGTACCTATATTAGAACCGAGAATCAACGCTATTGCCGCATCAAGACTAAGGATACCCTGGCCAGCCATAACTATCAGGATACCTGTTGTCGCGGAGGACGATTGGATTATGGCTGTGAAGGCAGCACCAATTATAACGGCCACAACTGGACTTTCAAGGGTGGCCATAAAGTTGATAAATGGTTCGTACGAGCGAAGGGGGGTCATACCCTCACTCATGACATTCATACCATAGAAAACCAGACCAAGTCCAAGCACCATTGATCCATAGTGGCGAATCTTCTTTTTCTTTGCAACTATGGATAGAAAAAAACCTGTTGCAATAAGCAATAAGGCAAATTTTGTTACCTTGAACGCCAGGATCTGTGCTGTGATGGTGGTTCCGATATTTGCACCTATTATCACAGGGACACTCTGGGCCATGGACATAACCCCGGCAGAGATAAACCCCACCAACAGAACTGTTGTTACAGACGAAGATTGTATGATTGATGTAATAATTGCGCCCATCCCCGCACCAATGAAACGATTACGGGTGAACCTAGCAAGCAGATCCCTCATGTGATTACCAGCTGTGAGCTTTAATGCCTTAGTCATTAAATCCATTCCGAACAGAAATAATGCAAGTCCACCAAATAAACCGCCCCACAATTCAAGGCTGGCAAAGGGATTATTCATGCTTTTCCTCAACGTTGGCAGGAGATTTCACAATTACTACCGGAATATCTGATATCTGCGCAACTCGTTCGGCAACGGAGCCAAGGAGGATATGGGAAAGACCGCTTCTACCACGACTTCCAATCACTATAAGTTGGACCTGCTCTTTTCTGGCAAATTCAACAATACGGCCAGGCGGGAGCCCGGAGACGAATTCAATGCGAGAATCATGGAGGCAGGAGAGTTCCGGGTGCTTCTTCTGCATATTTTTTATAAAATCTTTTGCCATGTGGCTCGCTACCGCAGCAAGTGGTTCTGTCCAATCATCTTTGTCTCTTCGATAAAACCCGGGAGTGTCTGCGGGATCGTGGACAACATGCAATATGATTAGAGGAGCATGGATGTGACTTATATAATTACTTGCCCAGAGCAATGCAGCTTCGGAGTCTGTCGAAAAATCAATGGCAACAAGAACTGGCTTGGTATCTGCTATGTTGTTCATAAGAAATGCCTGTTGTTGATATTTGTAAAATTTCTCCTGAAAAAGCAGGAATGGAATCCTGGTTTTGCCCGGTCAATGACGGAGGCGTTGGGGGCCAGAAACATGAGACAATCTTTACCCCAAATCGTTTAGATTGTTTGAGGTGCAACTGTGAATACTTTCTCCCTACATCTTCATGATAAAGTATATTCATGGTGTGAATAATCTGGAAGTATATCTTTTTTATTCTTGTCATGTTCAAAACATAGCATGACAAGGGGTGATGTCAACGAGTAATGGGTATTGTGTATCTAATACGCTCTTATGGTGAGGAAATTGAACGGGAAAGTTTTCTTATGGGCATGTTTAATCTGGCTATGGAGTTAGTTCCCGGCATTGTAGAAAAAATTGACCTGTCTGGCCGCGCCCGTCTTCTAGATTTAGGAGGAGGGCCCGGGACCTACGCGATCCATTTCTGCCTGGAAAACCCTGAACTCCGTGCTGTAATCTACGATCGCCCAACCACTCAGTCAATTGCTGTTGCAACAGCAGAGAAGTTTGATATGACTGAGCGGGTGACATTTATGGGTGGTGATGTTATATGCGACAGTATCTCTGGCGGTCCTTATGATGTGGTTTGGCTGTCTCATCTTCTGCATAGTAATGGCCCTGAGGTTTGTCAGCGGATTATTGATAAGTGTGTGGCCGCAATGGAGCCGGGGGGCCTGATTATGATACATGAATTTATCCTTGATAACAGCAAAGATGGGCCAGAATTTCCGGCCCTCTTTTCCCTGAATATGCTGGTGAACAATCCTGAGGGACGGGCATATTCGGAAGGAGAATTGACTGCCATGCTTCAAAAGAGCGGTGTCAACAATATAAAGCGGCTTCCATTTCGGAGCCCTAGGGATTCGGCCATTCTGTTCGGAGTTGTTTAAACAGGTGGCCGATGCTGAGTAATTTGATGAAATGCTGACATGAGGCAATGCCAAACCTATCGATTGAGTAAGGATACTGATTATTTCCCTTTGCACATCAGGTTGTTCGAAAAATTTCGTATGGCAAACCCTATCCTGAGATGTACCGTCTGTATTAAAGGATACTGGAGTATGGAGCTCTGGCTATGCGGTGGCTGAAACTATAAAATGAAATTCAAAAAAACAACACAAAACGGAATAAACATTTGGCATAGCAACATAAAAAGTTACCTCTTCTTGAGGGGAATTGATCACATAGTTCGTATACATAATACGATCAATTCGCCCGAAGAAGCGGCCTAATAGAAGAATAATGATGGATGGTTATGTGAAACTCTAAACTTCAGCCTAAAGAAAGGGTAATCATCCCATTCTTAAAGGGTTTTAAAAGTAGAGTTTTTTGTTTCCTAATCTTCTTAACTTAGCTTTAATTTTTTCTTCCCTCCCTTTGCAAAAAGGGAGGGAAGAAAAAATTAAAGCGGTATCATGTTGCCAGTTGTAATTTCTGCTTGGGAGTTATCCCCCCGATCCCCATATTCGGGCGCTCATTGTTGTAACTCCAAAGCCACT
>JALSMA010000049.1 GCA_026988015.1 Desulfobulbaceae bacterium
CATGAAAGCATCTATTTCACCCTGTTATAAAGTGCTCTTTCCCAATTCATTATCCTGCATTGGGGTTCATCAATCAAAAACATACAAAAAATTCTATTTCCGTTGTAATTTAATAAAAAAGTGGCTCCTCTCCATTCAGTGTCTGCGTGGCCAGACCAGCAGGACATACTGGTACATTCTACCGCAGGAACAGCATGAAAACCAGAGCAACCCTCGTCACTGGATCGTTTTTTTTACTCCTTATTATTCTTCTCGTAACAAGTGGCTGCTCCTCCAGAAACGGCAGCAGGGTTGCAGGGACTTCATCAGTGGCCAAGACAGCAAGCGCTGTTAGACTCAGTGACAGTTCAGCAGTCAGAGATGCCCTGCTGGAGCAGTATGGCGAATGGCACGGTACGCCTTACAGAATGGGAGGACTTGATAAACGCGGCATAGACTGTTCCGGGTTTGCCTATATAACGTTCCGCTCAAAACTTGGCTACTCTATTCCCCGAACCACGAAGTCACAGGCCCAAAGTGGCCGGTACATTTCATTACAGGATCTGCGCGCCGGAGATTTAATATTCTTTAAAACCAGCATCCGCTATAACCACGTGGGAATATACCTCGGAGACAAACAGTTTCTTCATGCCTCTTCAAGCAAGGGGGTTATGATCTCGGGGCTGAACGAGCGCTACTGGAAAAAGCACTACTGGACAGCAAGACGAATCAGTAATTGAAATAAAAAAAGGGTGCTGGAGAACCCCCAGCACCCTTTTCCTAAACAATTCAGATCTGCTATCGATCCATCGGAAAAACTGACATCCCCTTCGCCATCCCACTCCCTGAAACTGGGACACAATATGATATTTTTTCTTTGGTTTTGGTCACCTTAATTTTGCCCACTTCAGTCATCTCAGAATCAAGTACCTCACCAGTATCAGGATCAACGAGTTCTTCCACAGCACCAACCCTGAATTCACGCCCCACGGTCACGCCCTCACGACTGCCGCGATTGATTATCACCTTATCACCTTTGACAAGGATAACAGATCCTTCCCATGGAATAGACTCCAACTGCTTAATCAGGAAAAGCACAGCCTGCCCCACTGCATCCTCCAGTGCCTTCCCCACGTTATCCTTCTCGTCACCACCGAAGTTCCCCCCTAGACCACCAAGTGCACCACCATGGTATCCAACGGTGAAACCACGCTTACCTGAAACACCCACAACATCTGTGGAAGCCTTAACCTGCCCGGTCTCGGAATCAACAAGGTAGATGGTCACGTTCATCTCTGCCTTTCCGGCAGAACCACCGATACTAAATCCCTGAAAACTCAGTCCACCACCACCGGAACCGGTATCATCCTGTACATGAGTAATCGAACCACGAACCAGAAGCTGGGCAGGAGTCATCCTGCCTATCTTTGCAGTCTTCTTTCCTTGAGCGGTACGACCTGAAGCAGCAAAATCCTGTTCGTCCATGGCCGCTTTTCGCATTTCACCATCACCAAGGACAATAAACCATCCAGACTCATGAAGAAGATTGGTCATAACTGTTTTCATGCCATCGCCCACACTCCACCTGCCACCCCAGCCCGCTTCATTCTTAAACTTGGTGACGGTGATAGAATACCTGAGATTTCCGGCCGGCGGCGCCGGAATTTTATTTTCAGCAGCCACCCAGCTTGCAGGCAGGACAAGCACAAAGAAAAAACACAACCCGGTCAGTATATATCGTTTCATACCACACTCCTTTTGCTCTTTTGAGATGTACCAAAACCGTTACGACATTGCATAGAACCACTCTTCACGATGCTGCAAGTTTATCGCAGTAATAACAATAAATCAAACAATCTATAGTCCTTTTGTACTATCATTGAAGTTTTCCAAAACGTACCCAGAAGTCCGGGAATGATTTAGCGACACAACTTTCACCTGTTATTTTAACTCCCGGAACCACTAGACCTGCCACGGCAAAACTCATGGCCATACGATGATCATTATATGTTTCGATTTCCGCACCATGCAATCGATCCCCGCCATCACCATGAATAACCATGTAATCATCTCCTTCTTCAACCTCGGCTCCCATTTTCACCAGTTCTGCCAGAGTGGCTGTCAGGCGATCACATTCCTTGATACGCAAGTGGGCAATATTATTTATGACTGTCTTTCCATGGGCAAATGCCGCAACAACTGCCAGGGTTGGCACAACGTCAGGCATATCACCCATATCCACAGTAATGCCTTCGAGGTGGTCATTGCCTCTAAGTGTTATTCCGCCACCATCCATTGACACCTCACAACCCATTCGGGCCAGAAGCGGTACAAGTCCGGCATCCCCCTGCAATGATGGTACAGGTACGTTGGAGACAGTAACCCGGCCACCTGTGACCGCTGCTGCCGCCCAAAAATAAGAGGCATTGGAGGCATCGCCCTCAATTTCATACTCCATGGCCTGATAACTTCCCCTAGGAATGCTGAAAGAGGTAAACTCTTCATTACATTCAACACTCACCCCAAAATCGGACATTACAGAGAGTGTCATGGCCACATAAGGCTTCGACAATACCTCGCCGCGTACCTGCAGGGCGGCCGGTTCTGATGCATAAGGGGCAACCAGAAGCAGTGAGGACACATACTGGCTCGATTTCCCTTCGGGGAGTACTGTTGCTCCGCCACGTATTCCCTTACTCTGTAGCTCCAGGGGCGGGCAACCAGTGCCATTCACACAACTGATTTCAACCCCCCATCCCTGCAATGCTTCCATGAGCGGCCCAATGGGCCTCTCACGCATCCGTTTCTCCCCGTCTATTCGGAAATTTCCATTGCCAAGAGCCATCACAGAGGTGAGAAAACGGGTTGCGGTGCCATTGTTCCCGAGAAAAATCTCTTCTTCAGGAGTTGCCAGCTTTCCACCACAACCATGTACAACCCAGGATTTCTCACCGTGTTCCACTGTTACGCCCATCTGCTCAAGGGCCTTTGAAGTGTAACTTGTGTCTTCACTGGAAAGAGGGCCAATGAGCGTACTGTTTCCATCAGCCAGCGCAGCCGCAATGAGAGCCCGCTGGGTAAGACTTTTCGATCCC
The DNA here is from genome assembly GCA_026988015.1 of Desulfobulbaceae bacterium. Lineage (GTDB taxonomy): Bacteria > Desulfobacterota > Desulfobulbia > Desulfobulbales > Desulfocapsaceae > Desulfocapsa. Next base: position 3,075 of record JALSMA010000049.1, read on the forward strand.
GGCACGACAACTTTGGCATCAACTCCTAGTACTGGTATAATTTCTATCATTTTGGTATTTTTGTATGGATTTTCTGATTTGTTTTTTTTGGCTCTGTTACTACTGCTCTGCTATTCCCAGTGCCTCCCCCAGTGCACTGCGCATAACTGATACCGGTGCAGTCTCTCCGGTCCATATTTCAAACTGAGCTACACCCTGGTAGAGCAGCATTTCCAAACCGTTGATGACCTCACACCCTTTTATTTCTGCTTCCTGCAGCAGACGGGTTTTCAAGGGGGCATAAACGATATCCATAATCACCTTGAAACGTGATGCCAGGTAAGCAGGTACAGGAATTTTTTCTGCATGGGGATGCATACCGACCGAGGTAGCATTAATCAGGATTTCTCCTGTTAAGAACTCGCTTTCTGCAAGAGATACCCAGGGACAGCCAAGTTCTTCAGCAAGAGACCGCCCCCTGGATTCTGTCCGGCTTGAAAGCAGCACCTGCGCACCTTTTTCCAGTAGACCGAACCCTATGGCCCTGGCCGAACCACCAGCACCAAGCAGCACAGTTGTGGCTCCGGAGAGGACAATCTTATCTTCAAGGGCACGCATGGCCCCTACCCAGTCGGTATTAAGCCCGGTGAGCACACCCTCTCTATTTACCAGGGTATTAACCGCACCGATCTTTGCGGCCACCGGGTCAATCTCATCGAGCAGCGCCATAACCTGCTCTTTATGGGGAATGGTAACACTTGCACCCTGCACTCCAAGGCCTCGAATACCAGTAACTGCAGCACTGATATCCGGGGCAGGAAAGGGCAGGTAAACCCCATTTATCCCACAGGAAGACAATGCAGCATTATGCATGGCAGGACTTAAGGAATGACTCACCGGATTTCCCACTATTCCATACAGAACCGTGTTTCCATTTATGATCATATTCTACGCCCCCATCAAGGAATAAATCTGCCGCATCCGGCCGGCGGTCAATTGCCCTGGAGCAGTCAGTTCCACCTCGCTCACAGCACAATAAGTCATATAACCGCCAAACTCGCAGGTTGCCACCCGGCTGACAACCCCGGCTTTCCCCATACAGAATGTAATGAGTGGAAAATCCAGCTGTTCTGCTACTTCAAGAAGTTGCAGAACCCGTAAAACATCATGGTGATCATGGGCGGTTGTAATAATCTTCCCGATATCAGCCCCCTTGTCCTGCATCAGTGCCATACGTCCAACCATCTCCTCCCGTGAAGGAGTATCTTTAAAATTATGCCAGGAGAGAAGGAGTTTTGTACTGCTCCGCTGCAGCGCTGTGTACATCTTCCTGTGAGAATCATCAGGGGCAAGGAGTTCAAGATCTACATAGGCGGCATTTTCAGCCACGGCCTCAAGCAGAGTGCCAAGGCGCAGCTCCTCATCACCTGTAAACTCTCCTCCCTCCCAGGCAGCTCTGTTAGTAAACAGCAGCGGGGTGTTAAGAGTATTGAGAAACGGAGAAACAGCCGGAACCTTGAGATAATCAAGCCTGATTTCCAAAACATCAGCATCGGCAGCGACAGAATCTGCCACAGCCAGTGCGTCATCAATACTTGTCCGGCCAATGGAAATACAGGTGCGCAAATGAGAGTTCATCGAAATTTACTTTTTTTGTTGTGCTGTGCCAGCAACTTTTATGGCCCAAGCCACCAGCAGCGTCACAACGGTGAAATCATCGAGCAGGCCAAATCCTGCAATCCAGTCCGGGACGAAATCAAAGGGAGAAAGAAGATAGATAATTGCAGAAGCAAGAATCAGCCTCACTTTCCATGGCGTATCACGTCTAAAAAGAAGACGGGCCCATGCCCGTATCCTACCCCACAGGAACAGCTGTGAAGGATCATTTTGAGGAGGATTAGCCATAATCAGGGAAGCACAAGGCCGCCAATCATTTCTCTGATTGAGCCCAACCTCTCAGTGGCAACATAATGCGCCAGCCCCTCCACTGCCTCTTCACTGGCCCTCGGATTCACGAAGTTTGCAGTACCTATCTGTACAGCCGTGGCTCCGGCAAGCATAAATTCCAGGACATCTTCGGTCGTCTCAATTCCACCTACTCCTATCACAGGAAGCGACACAGCCTGCGCCACTTGATATACCATCCTCAAGGCGACGGGTTTAATGGCTGGACCTGACAGGCCCCCGATAACATTGGCAAGGGCAGGTTTACGACTTCGATGATCTATGGCCAGGCCAATAAGGGTATTAATGAGAGAGACGGCATCAGCCCCTGCATCTTCTACTGCCCTGGCAATCACTGTTATATCAGTTACATTTGGTGAGAGTTTCACCATAATCGGTACTGTAGAATTTTCCTTCACAGCCTTTGTTACCACTGCAGCCATTTCAGGATCCGTTCCGAAAGCCACCCCACCCTTTTTCACATTGGGGCAGGATATATTCACTTCAATCCCGGCAATCCCTTCGACACCAGCAAGGCGGGAGGCAATTTCACGATACTCGTCCAGAGTATCACCTAATATATTTACAAATACCGGCACATTAACCTGCCGCAAAGTTTCCATTTTTTCCGAAATAAAACGCTCCACTCCCACATTCTCAAGCCCGATGGCATTGAGCATACCGCAGGAGGTCTCAACAATTCGTGGTGGCGGATTACCAAAACGCGGTTCGAGAGAAATACCCTTTACGACCACAGCACCAAGTCGATGCAGGTTCACATAGGGTTCAAACTCACGGGCGTAACCAAACGTCCCCGATGCTGTCATCACAGGATTCTTCAACTTCAATGAACCGATAGAGACCCTGAGGTCAACACCGTTTACCTCACTTGCCATAACAGCTCCTTTGAGTCAAATACCGGACCATCTGAACAGGCATGTGCGTAGGCACCATTTTTAACAGGAACAATACAGCCAAGACAAGCGCCCATCCCACATGCCATACTCGTTTCCATAGAGACCTGGCAGGCATAACCTCGCTCCTCACAAAAGAAATGTACCGCAGCCATCATCGGGTGTGGGCCGCAGACAAATATCTCACTGTCCCCTCTCAGATCCAGCTTTTTCAATACATCGGTTACAAGCCCATGATGGCCTAGGCTGCCATCATCGGTTGCCGGATGGACAGTGAGACCGATTTCGTTAAAATCATTCACCAATGGTTCCAATTCCTCTTTAGTGCGAGATCCGACAACCACAAGGGGCGAATTTTCCGGACAGGTACGAGACAGTGTCTTACCAAGAAAAAGGAGAGGAGCAATTCCCATACCGCCTCCGACCAGGCAGTTCATCCGTTGACAGTCAACAGTGAACCCACTGCCAAGAGGGCCCAGAACTGAAAGAAATTCTCCTTCTCTACAGTGGGACAGCAATAATGTTCCTCTGCCAACCACTTTAAAAAGGATCTGAAAATGTTTCTGGTTACTGGTCTGGGAGATGGAAAATGGCCTGCGAAGCAGTGGATCTTTACCATTTCCAGTTCGGATCATGACAAACTGACCAGGTCTTGCAACAGAGGCAATATCAGGAGAGTCCAGTGTCAGACGGACAATGTCAGACGCGAATCGCTCGATTCGGATTATCTGTGTTTTTTTCTGGAATTGAGGCATGGTTGCGACTACTATCTAAGGAGATCTGAAGGTTTCTCTTATTCTTTACAATTCAATACCACGTAATTATTAATGGATATTTCACTCCTGCTTTACATCAGCGCCGGATGCTTCGGGGCAATCATCGGAAGCTTTCTGAATGTGGTCATTCTACGCCTTCCCGGAAAAAAAGAGTCCATTGTATTTCCTGCTTCCCACTGCACCAGCTGCATGGCACAACTGCACTGGTATGAAAACATACCGGTTCTCAGCTTCCTGATTCTCAGAGGCAGGTGCGGCCACTGCAGAGAAAAAATTTCCATTCAATACCCGCTGATCGAAACCAGTATGATCCTACTCTCACTGGCACTTGTACAGCGCTTCGACCTCAGTCTTGCAACCGCTTTCTATTTTCTGTTCAGCGCTGCTCTTCTGGTGATTATCGTAATTGACATCCACCATCAGATTATTCCTGATGTTATCTCTTTGCCGGGAATAGTAATTGGCCTGTTCTTTGCCTTTGTCAGCCCGGCCCTCAATTGGCAGGACTCACTTATCGGAATCCTGGTCGGAGGCGGTATTCTTTATTCCATTGCCTTGCTCTACTATCTCTGGCGCAAAGTTGATGGCATGGGAGTCGGTGACATCAAACTGCTGGCCATGATCGGTGCCTTTCTAGGGTGGCAGTCACTGCCCTTTGTTATCTTCACAAGCTCAGTGAGCGGTCTCATTGTCGGTCTGTTTGCAATGATTAAGCAAAAGAAAGGTGGCCAGACCCGGATTCCTTTTGGCCCGTTTCTCTCAATAGCCGCCCTACTCTATCTTTTCTTTCAGGATAAGGTATTTCAGCTTTACCAACTCTACCTCAATATGACCATACCTGGTTAGCTTGGCCATAAATGAACCTTTCCTCCTAATTCTTCCGACGATCAAGGTTCAAATACGCTCGGTCGGTATCGGCGTTTCAAAGGAGAGTTCAGCGGCCTGCTTTCCTGCGTTAAGCTCTCTCCCCAAAATCCTTCCAACTTCACAGGCTGTCTCAATCTGTTTTCTACTGTGACCATATTTGGGATAAAATTTCCTGAACCACCCCTTGCCGCGTTCGGGCATTTTTCCAGCAAGTTTCAGAAACACTCCTATGGTGTTCCAGGGTTCAGCCGTTGGATGCTTAAACACAATTGGATCAGCAACGGTCAAGGAGCCACATTTTTTCAAAAGAGATTTCAAACCCCAAAAATGCACACGCCAGTAGCCCCGGCAGGAAATAAGAGGCAGCACTTCCTGACCAGAAAACAGCCTTTCACCATCACGGTCAAGGAATGACAGAACAACACCGGAAGGGTTATAAGACCAGGTGGGGCCAGCTATGACAATAAGATCCCACTCGGTAAAAATTTTTTCATCCACAGGTTTTACAGGAAAACGCTTCCGTAAAAATGTCTGAAACATCATCAGAATCGTGGAAGGTATTGTGCCTATGGGAAAACGTAATTCCTGTTCACTGATAAGCCTTTCCCAAGTGACATCGGCACCACTCTCTTCAAGGCCAATTATCATCTTCTTTAGAAGATTTCGGGTCTGATGGCTGTAAGAATATGAGACAACAAGTATTCGCTTTCCTGACACAGTAGCAACCTATAACTTCAATTTTCTGCACAGCTCCATTACTAACCTGTACTATACCGTAGAAAAAGGCAAAAAAAAAGCCCCCGATTACTCGGAGGCTCGAAAAACAGTAAATGCTTGTCTTTCCACTGCTAACTTTCTACTTCATGTTCAACACCAATAGCGATTTTGTAAAGAAGGGTTACCACCATAAAACCTGTGGCCCATACACCAAGGGTGATTCCGATCTCGTTCATTGTTGGGATATACTCAACGATCTCACCAAGCGGATTGGGAACAAAACCTGCCAGAACAAATCCTACACCCTTATCGAGCCAGAAGGCGAAAAAGAGCATCAGGCAGGCAATGCCAAGAACGAAGTCATTCTTTCTTGCGGCTGGAGTAGCAAGAAGGGCAATCGCCCCAAATGCCAGTACAACAAAAGCCCACATAAATGGTACAAGGTTATTATACATCACCCCATGATGCTCCATACCAAAGAACATGTACTGAAGGGCCTCAATATGACCAGGCATATTGGAATAATATGCAACAAAGAACTCAAGACCAACAAAGAACATGTTGAGCAGTGCAGCATAAATGATAATGGTGATGAGTTTATTCATCGCTTTACGGCCGGCATCAAAGTTGGCAACACGTTTTAAAACCAGACATGCAATGAGGATAAGGGCCGGTCCCGCTGCAAAGGCTGACGCCAGAAAGCGAGGAGCAATGATCGCTGAGAGCCAGAAGTGGCGTCCGGGAAGTCCACAATAAAGCATGGCGGTAACGGTATGAATGGAAACGGCAAAAGGGATGGACAAATATACGAAGAAGTATATCCACTTTGGCGGTTTAACCTGTTTTTTCTCTGCAGTAAGAATAACCCAACCACAGAGAATATTTAAAAAGAGATAGCCGTTCAAAACGATGGCATCATAAAAAAGCATGGAATTGGGACTGGGATGCAGCACCACGTTCAGGGCACGCATTGGCTGTCCAAGATCTGCCATAATAAAGAGCAGACACATGACGATGGCACCAATTGCCAGGAACTCACCCAGGATGGTAATTCTCCCGAACTCTTTATAGTTATGGACATAATAGGGGAGTACCAGCATAACACCTCCAGCTGCAACGCCGACCAGAAAGGTGAACTGAGAGATATAGAGTCCCCAAGAGACATCCCGACTCATACCGGTTAGCCCAAGGCCAATGTTGTACTGCCTGATATAACAGGCGGCACCTACAGCCATGAACATTCCTAAAAATGCAAGCCAGATCCAATAGGCTGGTTTGCCTTTGAGTGTTTTTTCAATCATGACTTCCTCACACTATGTAAAAGACTGATGGTTTAGTACCAGCGGATGGCTTTCTCTGGATACTAAATTCTTTATCAAGTACCTGTCTCACCTCTGAGTTTGGATCATTAAGATCACCAAAGGTTATGGCACCTGTCCCCCTGCAGGACTCAACACAGGCAGGTTCCTGCCCAAGAGCCAAACGTTCACTACAGAAATTACATTTTTCAACAACACCCTTCATTCGTGACGGGAAGTCTTTATTATATTTCTTGATGTAGGGACGGGGATCATACCAGTTAAATGACCTGGCACCATAGGGACAGGCTGCCATGCAGAAACGACAGCCAATACAGCGGTGGTAGTCCATTGCAACGACGCCATTTGCATTGTTGCGGAAGGTGGCCTGGGTCGGGCATGCCCGGACACAAGGTGGCTCATCGCAATGATTACAAAGGGCAACCGCTGGGTTATCTGTGATTTTCTTTGCGGCATGTCTTGACGAGTGCTCCGGAAACACACCTGAGAACGGTGCTTTCCAAATCCATTTAATCTCATCCTTGCTGTTTGGAAACTCGGGAATATTATGGGCGGCAATACAGGATGCAATGGCTGCATCCAGTAATCCCGGTGTATCATTCATCTTTCGCAAGTCAATGACCATGCCAAGGCGAACACCCTGAGGTGCTGCCTCTCCATGCCCTCCCTGCTCACCATGTCCAGCCGCAGGAATTGCTTCATGTCCTGCTGCAGCGGCATCATGCCCGGAGGCAAGGGCAGGAGTAGCTGTCAGCTTAATAATGGCTGGCGCTCCAATTCCTGCAACCACTGACGCACCTGCAATTTTCAAGAATTTTCTTCTTTGCTTATCCATTAGTGAATCGCCTCCTTCGATGCTGTCTCTTTGGGCGTCAGGTGACAATCCCAGCAATACGGCTCTACTGCGGCATAGGTATGACAGCTGTCACAGAATTTCTCTTTCTGGCTGTGGCAGGCCATACACGCCGTCTGCAGACCCTTGGGATATTTTTTGCCATCAATCTCAAGAATCTCACGATTTCCATCACGTAGAACGTTATCGCGCCACTCATTGAGCAGTTGCATATGGTTGGCCCGCATATAGTCAGCGGACTCAACACACTGTTTTTCCCCACCTGGCGGTAACTCGGGCTTAGGCAGATCTCCTGCCGTGGTCAACCCGTTGAACCAGATTGGAAAAGTCACAAAAAGGACGAAAATAATCAGTCCCGGTATGATTGTTCCTTTGTTATACATTTAAGATATCCTCCGTTCCGGTTCCTGTTAAACCATGGTCCTGAGACCGTCAGGGAGTTCAGACTCATTCCCTTCAGCATCATAGCCCATAGCTCGTTTCTCATTATCCATCACCAGTGCATTTCCGACAAGCTCGGAGACACCGCAGACATCACAGCCGGGATTCCAGTATCCCATGAGCGATGAAAGGGTTGCACGATCGATGGCGCAGACACAGGAGAGCATATTAACATCATGTTTATCAATGACATGCTTCACCGCATTGGCCCGTGGTAAACCGGCACGCATACGAAGCTCCATGATCTCGTCAGTGTTCAGTCCTGTTCCGGAACCACAGCAGAAAGTCTGCTCGCGGATGGTGTTCTCAGGCATCTCGACCCAGTCCGGCACAACATGGTCAAGGATGTAACGTGGCTCATCCATAAGTCCCATGGCCCGTGCCGTATTGCAGGAATCATGGAAGGTTGCCTTCACATGCTTATTACGGCTCGGATCAAGTTTGATCTTGCCATGCTTGATAAGATCCGCAGTAAACTCACTGATGTGAATCATCTTTGTAGACCTGGCATTCTCAAAAACAGTCCCCGTTATTGGAGATCGTGGAACCTCCATAAAATCTGCAGGCCCATTCATGGTATCCATATACTGATGTACAACACGCCACATATGGCCACACTCACCACCAATGATATATTTGACACCTAGGCGCTTAGCCTCAGCAAACATCTTGGCATTGAGTTTCTTCATCAATTCATTGTTGGTGAAGAGGCCAAAGTTCCCCCCCTCAGAAGCATAAGTAGACCAAGTGTAGTCCAGGCCGATCTGCTCAAACAGAGCCAGATAGCCCATGGCAGTATAAAGACCAGGCTCTGCAAAAACATCAGCAGAGGGGGTAATAAAAAGTACTTCAGCCCCCTTACGGTTAAAGCTGTGATTGATTTTCACTCCTGTCAGAGTTTCCACATCTTCGGCTAGGAAATCAACATTATCCTTGAAAGTGTGAGGCTGCAGTCCCATGTGGTTACCGGTACGATTGGAGTTGGAGGCAGGCTCCAAAATCCAGTTGATACCGATACCAACGAGATGAAGAAGTTCACGAAGCATCATGGTAACTTCTGCTGTGTCTATACCGTAGGGGCAGAATACTGAACAGCGACGGCATTCCGTACACTGATAGGAGTACATGAACCACTCCTTGAGAACACCAACTGTCATTTCACGTCCGCCTGCCATCTTTCCAAACAGCTTACCTGCCAGGGTGAAATCGTTACGATAGACTGAGCGAAGCAGCTCTGCTCTCAATACCGGCATGTTTTTCGGATCACCGGTACCGAGAAAGAAGTGACATTTGTCTGCACAGGCGCCGCAACGAACGCAGCAGTCCATAAAGATTTTAAGAGATCTGAATTTATCAAGACGTTCCTGGAGACCTTTGAGAATCGTCTCTTGCCAGTTTTCAGGTAGTTTCCAATCATCCTCATCTGGTGACCAGATACGGGCATTGGGAAAACTCAGTCCGTCCTGGCTGTCGAGATATTCAACCTTTTCCTGTTTCGCAGGGTAGGCAAAGTTCCCCTCTTTAAATATAGCCGGGGTTTCCATCCAGTCTTTGGTTGGTACTGCTCCTGTTGCCAAAGACGGACCCTGCACTACGCTTTTTGATAGTTGTTCTAATTTTGCAAGTGCCATTATTCTTTATCCTTATATAATTTGGATCAACAATCCTGTTATTCCTCGTCTTTTTTAGGAGGCAACTCTTTCTCAACAGGGATGCCGGCATCAACCATAAACTCTCTGAACTCATCCTCATATCCAGCATAGGAGTGAGGCTTGATGGAAGGATCGTTCCATGGATTGATATGACGTTTGGCACGACTGTCGTTTGCCATATTTCTGGTGGGGCTCATGAAGACTCCACCCATGTGCATCAGCTTACTGAACGGGAAATAAATAAGCAGGGCAGAAACCAGGAAGACATGGATATAGAAAATAGAACCAATTTCAGCATTGATGACCGGTGAGAGGGTTACCAGACCAACCAGCAGCTCCTTGATGTTAATGATATCAATGTCAGTACGCAGAAAGTAGCGCATCAGGATGCCTGTTGCGGCGATGGCAAAGATAAGAAAGAGCGGGAAGTAATCATTTGCAAGTGAGATGTAACGCACATTGCGATTCACCAGACGACGGCCGAAGAGAAAAAGTATACCGGCAAGGATTGCAAGATCTGATGCGTAAAGCAGTGGAGCCCCCACCTGAAGCATGGCCCCCGCATCCAGAAAGTCCAGAAATTGCAGCCACTGCGGCACTGGATTCAAAAAAAGGCGCATATGCCGGATGATAATCACCAAGAAGGAATAGTGGAACAGCAAAGCTGCCAGCCACAACCATCTCGATGACTCGTAGGTGATCTTAGGTCCCTCGTGAAGTTCGGATTTAGTATTCCGAAACAGGGACCTGAACGCGAAAATTTCCAGGAACATCCTGGCCACAACTTCCGATGTCTTAGTTGGACAGTCAAGCTTATCCTGTTTGATGAAATCCAGAGATTTCCCCTGACCACAAGTGGTCGGAATGGAAAATGGAACAGGCGATTTAGCCCATTGCACAACTCTGTAGACAAAGCCACCCAGGAAGATCAGGATCGCAAGATATGGAATCGCAACACCAAACAGGTACTGCATACCCGGTATCATGGATCCCAGCCACGCAATCAGAACAAGCGCTAAGACTGCCAGGAATGAGAAGGCATACTTCATTTCTTCTAACCTCGCTTCAAATTGAACTGTGTAGAGTTCCGCCCGGTAATTTCCCCTGTCCCGAAGCAGAACCCTGTTAATAATTCTCTGATGCCTTGTTACTCACCACTGTGTAGAGATTGCTACACATGAAGAGTGACGAGATCATCTTTATCTTTATTCAACAAGTTAGAAGGACACTTGCTGTCTGTAAGAATAACAGTACCAGTTTTTATTTCTTTTACTCTGACTTTATATAGCCGCTCACGACACTGCATGTACAGGTCAAAGGCAGCAAGAACGGCCATGTCAACAGCAAACTCAAAATCGTACAAATCAGCGACAAACTGTTTGCGTTCTGAATCTTCGGCCAATAGTTCACGGGTAATGTGCTTGACGGCATGAATGGGGGACACTGCCTCTGAGGCAGAGAACTCCTGAATGGAGCGAATACGCATGATCTGATCAAGTGGCTCCACAAAATCTTTAGGATCGGCACCCTTAGTCAGCAGCTTAAAGAGTCTCCCCAGTGCTTCACGGGTATTCCCACCCACCGGATTGGAAAATTTATCTGGTCCTTTTTTGAAAAATGTGGACGACTTATAGCTGGATAAGGTGTGGTCAACCCACCGATCCACTATTTTATCCTCGTAATTACGGAATGCTTCTGCAAGATCCATCGAATCCCCATTTTTATTTTACAAATCCATTGGTTGAATGAGCAGCCATTCATAAGGTTCGAGATCTAGCATTTTTTGGCCTGTTAATCAAGATTTTTTTAAATTCACCCCCCGCCAGAAAACCGATATTCTTACATGTCATCCATAATATGGAGAGACTCGTTAATATACGGATCTTCTTTTATTTCCTCTTTCCATTTATTACTGTCCTTCTCTTCCTCCACCCCAGGTCCGGGATCTTCTCCATTTTCCGCACTCTGTTCTTCACGGTACTTCAGGTAGTGAGCACCAATCTTATCCCGGGCGACCCTGGCCTCGTCACGTTTGGCTTTCATATCTGCCAGACTGAGCGACATGGTAGTCTTCTCGGCACGCTCTGCAGCCTTTCTGGCCTCATCCGCAATTACCTGCAGCCCTTCATCATGCTGAACCCTCCTGGCAGAACGCTCCTTCAGCACCTCCAGGTCTACCGCGGCCGGAACATAGTGTTTGTAAGGCACCGACTCCACCTTATCCCAGGGAAGTGAATTATCAAGATACTGCTCTCCGGATTTCAGATGCTGAAAGAGGCTTGGCAGGACAATATCCGGTTCCACGCCTTTATATTGGGTGGAGCCGCCATTTACACGATAGAATTTCTGGATGGTCACTTTCAAGGCCCCAAGGTCCTCGTATTTTTTCAAATGCAGCAGAGGAAGATTATCATTCATATCCAGAAGTGTCTGCACCGTGCCCTTGCCATGGGTATGAGCACCCCCAACAATGACCGCACGGCCATAATCCTGCAGAGCTGCCGCAAGAATCTCAGACGCTGAGGCTGAAAACTGATTCACCAGAACCAGCAGGGGGCCATCCCAGGTAACAGAAGAATCATCATCACTTAAGACCCGCTTGTTACCATAACTATCTTTCACCTGAACCACAGGGCCATCCGGAATAAACAGGCCGGTGGTATCAACTGCATCCATCAGAGACCCACCACCGTTATTACGAAGATCTATAATCAAGCCCTTTATCCCCTGCTTTTTCAACTCTTCAATCGCGATCCTGGTATCATCTGTGGAGTTTCTTGCATTTCTTCCAGCACGGGTTTTCTCAAAATCTCGATAGAAACTCGGTATCATCACATATCCGACCTTCTCTCCCCCCGGACTCTCCAGTAGGGTGGATTTAACAAAAGTCTCCTCAATCTGAACAACATCTCGCTGTATGGATATAGTCTCCTTGGTACCATCAGGCTTACGTACCGTAAGACGAACTTCAGATCCTTTGGGACCACGGATGAGGCGTACCGCATCCCGAAGACGCATATCGGTAATCTCAACCGGCTCCTTTGCCCCCTGTCCTACTTCAAGGATAATATCCTCAGCCTGCAAACGCCCCTGACGAGCAGAGGCTGACCCTGGAATGATGTTCACCACTTTTATATACCCATCCTCTTCCCTGAGCAGGGCACCTATTCCTTCCAGACTTCCCCGCATATGGATATCAAAATTTTCCTTTCCAGCAGGAGCCATATAATTGGTGTGAGGATCAAAGGCCCGGGCAACCGCATTAAAAAACCGATCATAATGATCCTGCCTGGTCTCCTGATGCATACGTATAAAAAAATTCTTGTTGCGCTTAGCCACCTTCTTTTCAGCCTCAGCCCACAACTCATCATCACTCTTCAGTTTCTTTTTTGCTCCAGGATCCTTTTCAAGACTCTTTTGCTGTTCCTCCTGCAAATCAAGGTAACGGGAGATTATCTGCCCCTTCAGGGTCTTTCTCCAGCGTGAACGAAGATCATCAAGGCTTGTGGCATACTTTAGTTTCTCCGGATCTGTCTCATAACTCTCATCACGATTATAATCAAAACCGGCGGCCAGCAGTTCCGCTGTCATTTCCTCAACCTGCTTCATACGTCTGGCCAGAATCTGATAACCAACGTCAGGGAGAACAATTTCACCTCTCAACAAGTTATTGTCTATAGCAGGAGCGTATACAGAAAGTTTATCAACATCTTCCTGAAGCAGAAAACGTTTTTGAAAATCAAGCTGTTTAAGATAGAGATCAAAAGCTGCAAAGGCCAGTTCATCATTTATGACCTTGTCACTGAAATGCATCACCGGCAGCTGCTTGCTGAGCATGTAGCCAATCAGCATATTCCGGGTTTCATCTGTTTCTTTTACGGCAGGGGCCTGCACTGCAATACCGGAGGAGGCGTACAGCGTAACAGCCACAACACCAGCCATTATTATACGATATATATTTTTCATCTGTTTCCTAACGGGGTAAGAGGAAAAGTCCATTGCGCTTTAGCGCAGCAATGGTACATTATGTCACACAAAACAAGAAAAATAACTACCAGAGTCTGGCAAGAAATACCAACAGAAACACCAAATTCCATGGAAAATTTAAAAAGAAGCCTGCAGAACTTCGCGGCGGCCCGAGACTGGGAATCCTCCCACAACCCTAAAAACCTTGTTATGGCCCTCAGCGTTGAAGTGGCGGAACTCACTGAAATTTTCCAATGGAAAACCCAGCAGGAGAGTATGGAAGTAGATGCTGCCACCAGAGAGCATATCGCCCAGGAAATTGGGGATGCGATGCTCTATCTCACTATGCTTGCGGATAAATTTGACCTGGATCCTTTGGTCTGTGCCACAGAAAAGATGAAGCTCAACGCAGTAAAATACCCTGCGCATAGTTAAAGAGTTCTTCTCAATATCCCCCCTGACCCCTGCAGCCGCTTGTACTTTCCCACCCTGCTGTGATACCCTCTACCTGTAAAGGTCACTATTCAATTGTACTCAACAGAAAGGAAACCCATGTCAGAAGAAAAAAGAAAGCATTCGAGAAAGGCAGCCTGCGGCGACCTGCAGATAACAACAGAGAAGTCTGGCTCTAAACACAAAGTCTTTGTCAAAGATGTGAGTAAAGGTGGAGCTTTTGTGTTCAGCCTCAATGTTCCAGCCGTCGGGGACAAAATCAGCTATGAACTTCTAGATGAGCATGGTCTGATGCTGACTGTAGGAACGGGTCGGGTGATCCGGGCCATCGATGTCAACTCCGAAGCACTTTCCGGCTTTGCCATTCAATTTGACCAGGAGTTGGATCAAACAATGCTGGATTACCTCTGCGAAGTGCGCACAGAAAAGAAGTAAACAACAACTATTCCGAACTCAGACATCACACTGCTATCCGTTTTTCAGCGAGTGGCTGATGGGTATACAGAAAGCTGCCCTGCCTGCATTTGGCATGATGTTTGGCTATGGCCGCCTCCTCAGAAAGATCTATGTGTTCCAGACCTTCAGGCTCCTTGATGACAACGGCCCCCACCGACAATCCCATCCGACCATAGCTGCAGAAATTTCCCTGCCGATCAGTGGTTATAAGTTTATCATCCACCATTCGACCATTATAATAATCGCTTATCCTGTCATCAAACTGCTGCAGGATATCATGTACCTTCTCCTGCCACCTATCCTCTTTGAAGATCACCACAAAATCATCACCACCAATGTGTCCCACAAAGTTTTTCTTCACATCAATGGTGCTTTTCAGGAGATCCGCAACTAGGACAAGCACCTCATCCCCCCTGCTAAACCCGAAAAGATCGTTAAAGGGTTTGAAATTATCAAGGTCAAAATAACAAATTGTTAAAGGATTTCGCTGTTTGAAAAGTTTTTGGAGCTGTTTGTGGATGGGGACATTTCCTGGCAGCAGAGTCAAGGGGTTTGCATATCTTGCTCTATTGACCTTCAGCTTGGTAATGGCGTGCAGAAGGTCTACCAGTCGCGCCTTGCCTGCCAGTACGCAGCCATCGAGCAAAATAAATTCCCCAGTGTACAGATCAAGAGATGTGGTGAGGCGATAACTCACCTCTTCAAGAGAGAGGCTTCTGTCGACCTGTAGCACATTTCGATTCATAAATTTCAAGACAGGCTCTTTTCCGTACAGCTCTTTCCCGTATAGGCTGGCATACATATTCATGAATTCCTTTTTCAATACCATGCCGAGAACTTCACCATCATGGACAACAACCATGGATTCCACATCCGGAGTTTCGGTGAACATCTCTCCAACGGTGAGCACCTTTGTTACAGCATCAATGGAAATAGTGGGACGCAACAGGCTGTTCACAGTTGGAGAATCTGATTCTTCAACGGTCCGCTCACCGTTTCTGAAAAGAGTCGCTGGTATTTCACTGGGAGGAACCAGCTTTGGACGACTGAAATAGTATCCCTGGACAATCCCTACACCCAGTTTCCTCAGGGTAGCATACTCTCCCTCTGTCTCAATACCCTCAGTTATGATCTTACAGCCCATGGCAGTCGCAGTGGCAATGATATTCCTAAGAAACTGCTGTTTGGTTCTGTTTTCATCAACTCCCTGAATAAAATGACGATCCACCTTCACAAAATCAGGTTTGATCTCAGACCAGAGCTTGAGGCCAGAGTACCCTGTACCGAGATCATCAAGGGCCACCCGAAATCCCATATTTCGATAGTGAGACAGTGCTTTTTTCATCAAAGGCATATCATCAACAGGATGCGTTTCGGTCAGCTCAATAACTACCCGACTGGC
Organism: Desulfobulbaceae bacterium; assembly: GCA_026988015.1. Taxonomy (GTDB): domain Bacteria; phylum Desulfobacterota; class Desulfobulbia; order Desulfobulbales; family Desulfocapsaceae; genus Desulfocapsa. The sequence continues at coordinate 18,814 of JALSMA010000049.1, forward strand.
ATCAATACCGCACTTCTCAACCCACTCCATGGTTTTCCCCTCACGGAAATTTTCATGGAGAAGACTTACCGGGACCACATTTACAAAGAGGCGTCCTGACAGGTTAAGCCGTGCAAACTGGGCAACAACCAGTTCCCTGCACAGAAAATCCAGTTGCGCCAGACAACCGAACCTGGCTGCGGCGTCAAACAGCATTGCCGGCGAATGAAGTATGGTGTCAGCTGGCCCGCGAATCAAGCCCTCATACCCATAAACAGATTGATTTTTAATGCAGACAATGGGTTGGAAATGTACCACCAGGTCCCTGTTGCGAATAATAGAATCAAGCAGAGAATGAAGCAGAGAATCCGAAGAACTCATACATACACCCTCCCACTCATTCCGTGAGTATCTGATTGTACTCTGTACACCATTATATCCTCCATGGATTTATCCTCTGCAGGGGCCGAAATCACTAGCTCTGGCTCTTTTTACCCACCATTTATTAGGGTTTGATTTGGTTTATGTTAGAAACTCATCGATCAGAAAAAATCATTCACTCAAACAGGCAGCAGCCCCCATTATCTTGCACCAAAACCTAACCACTCAGGAGCAATCGGAAAAATGGTTTTCCCTGCTCTTTTTTTGAATTTGAAAATGTAATATGGCAGGCTTACCCAGGTCAACTCAAGAAGATAGGGATTCCGCCCCTACCCATTTGCCACAGGAGAACCATAAAATGAAACTCGCTGGTGTCCAGGCAAAGCAGAAAAAGAAATTCAAATCCACAACCGATAGCAAGCATAGTATTCCTGGTTCTCCGAATCTATTGAGACGAATTTTTCATGTTTTACAACAAGACAGGGTTTGGGCTGGGGATATAACTTACATATGGACAACAGAAGACTGTCTTCACCTTACTGTTGTTATAGATTTGTATTCTCGTCGTGTTGTGGGCTGGTCCATCAATAAACGAATGACTAAGCAATTGGTCATTGATGCCATTCTCATGGCAATTTGGAGGAAAAAACCTACCCCAGGGCTGATATTTCATTCAGACAGAAGGAGTCAGTACTGCAGTAAAGATTTTCAACGATTGCTGAAAACTCATGGGATCAAATCCAGCATGAGTCGAGGTAAGCGAACGTGTGAGACTCTGAAGGATGATTGTTGGGACAATACAGTGGCTGAGAGATTTTCCGGAACGCTCAAATTAGAGTTGGTCTTCTGGGAAAAATACAAACCGCGCACGCAAGCAAAAGGAAGCATCAGCGAGTATATTGAAATGTTTTACAACAGCCAAAGACGTCATTCTTATCTGGGACATTTAACCCTTATGGAATTCGAGGTAGTCTTGGTTTTACAAAAAGTCGCTTAATAAAATGTCCACTTTTACTTGACCAGCTCATCCAGTATCAGCATTGTGTGAAATGAACGTAGGCTATAATGCCTAAACGAAACAGGAATCGTGTACAGGGAGAAACAACCGAAAAGGACAAGCCGACAGCTCGGACAAATAATTATCTCCCTTTTATTCCATGGAAAAATCACCGGGGCCAAAATCTGGCGGGTCCATAAAAAGCACTGCCTCCACAATCCCGGCCGGAAACAGGGCATGCGAACTTTTCTGAAGTTCGCTACTCCCATGACCGCCAACGTGAACAAACTCAAACCCCTTATGCTCGATCTTACGTATCCGCGTTTGAAGAGCTTTTTCAAATGTTGCGACTGTGGCACTGATGGAAAAGCTCGTCCCAACCGTATTCTCCACCGTAAACCCCATATCTCTGAAAAAACCTTGAGCCTTCCTGACTGCCGCAGGAGTCGGAATAAAATCAGAAATATTTTGTGATGTCACAAGGGTATCGCTATCATTTTTTTTTCCGCCTTGTGAAGGGAGAATAACTTGGGCAGAAATGATTTCATTCTTTTCATCAACCATAACGTTTCCTCTCTCCTGAGAGCTGTGAGCAAAATGCACAGAAGGCCTCTAGGGGAATACCACAGCAAAGGCCAAAAACCACATCCAAAGAAACTGCTTTAGAAGAATGTCCACTATTTTCGCTGTCTCCTGTTCACCCCTCCATGTCTTCTAGACAGACGTTACGACTGCAATAGTCGAATCATGCACGTATGGGTTCTACCGGTATTGCCAGACTCAAAAAACGCTCGCCATCGGACACCATCAATCGATTTGCAACAAGGGAATCCAGAAAACCAAGAACCTCCTTCTCACCAAACTGGACTTCCGGAAACTTTTCCCTGAGATGTTCTGTTAACGTTGTCCCTAAGTGCAATGAGCTGCAATATTCATATGCCTCCTTTTCCATACCTGAAAAAACGAATTCTCCCGCCCTTGCATCTGTTCGGCTATCAATGAGAATCAGAGAGTCATTCTCTTCTCTGACAACGGAGGTAAGCGTCCCGAGCTCCGGTGTTTCCTGACAGGAATTCACGTAATCAACCACCTCGGCAGCTGCATCTCTCGGGTTTACTTCAGGTCTGTAATCAAAATTAAAGCAGGAGGCAATCTTCGACAAACTTCTCTCATCAAAGGGATAGATGTATTTGTAGGCTTCAATCGGTCGTATATTTATCAGACCAAAGTGCACAGGATCATTAAAAAATGGACTAAAACGATCCATCCTGACAGGACCACAGATCGGCATGGGCCCTAGAAAACGAATGGCAGGAAGAAGGTCTCGGATAAAATCGTAATCCTCTCTTGTTTCGCCGGGAAAGCCATATAAAAGATTCCAGTCCACAGCGACATCAAACTCTTTACACCATTTAAGTAATTGTACATTGACAAGAGCAGAAGTGCCCTTTCGCATCAATTTCAACACATGATTGCTCAGACTTTCTATACCGGGCTGGATGCGATCAACACCAGCCTCATGCAGAAGCTTCACCTGATTACGAGTCAGGTTGGCCTTTACCTCATAAAAAAGGCTCACCTTCTTTTCCGCATCCGCAAGCTCAGGCAGTACGGTATGAAAATATTTCATATCGAGCATGTTATCAACAACCTCTACAAGATCGATCCCCCATCTCTCAACCAGGAAGGCCAGTTCTTCAAGGACCCGGTCCGCACTCTTACTCCGATAGGACAAGTTTTCACCATTGAGGCCACAGAAAGTACAATGGGATTTGGCTCCCCACCAACATCCGCGAGACGTTTCCAGGAGCAGGACCGGGATCACTGAGGCCATGACTGTGCTTTTCCTGAGGTCATGGAAGTAATCGCTATAATCAGGCACAGGAAGCGTATCCATCTGCTCTATGGGTTCAGGAGATCCAGTATAAACGGATTCACCATTATCCCTGTAGACAATACCTTTGATCTGCTTCCTTGAGTTTTCTCCTTTACTCCCTGCCAGTACTTGTTCGGCAAGAAGTGTGAAACTCTTTTCAGATTGCCCGGAGCAGACATAATCAACAAAATGGAATTTCCGGTGGAGCTCCTGCCCCATTTCAGCCTCCCAGTTTGCACCACCAAACACAATATAAAGATGAGGATACTTTTCTGTTATGCGTCTAGCCAAAGCAAGAGATGCAATATTCTGCTCAAAGGTGGAGGTAAAACCAACAAGAGAGTAGTCGTTCCAATCAACCGCTTCAAGGCAGTGCTCAAGGAAATATGGAACCATGGATCGTATTTCCAAGATACGCCTTATTGAAGAGGAATCAAGACGCCAGGTGTCCTGTAAAACGTGCCGGATATAGTTTCTATCCGATTCAATCTGTTCTCCGTACAAACTTGGAGAAAATGTCCAGTCCCCTGCAAAAGCAGTGTAAGCCAACTCCGATGCTATCCAGCAATATTCCTCCCAGCCTATAAATTCTGCCAGAGAGAAAGTGAAGTAGCGCACATCACAAACAATATTCTGTTCTGCCAGGCATGCCTTTAAAATACTGATGCCCAGAGCCGGGCGATCCAACGCTCCATAGGGCATGCTCAACAACAGTACTTTTCCCATTGTAGCCACCTTAACATCAAAGAACGTCCATGGGGAATACATCCGTATGCAGCAATGCGACATACGGATGTATTTCTTGAGCGGAAAGTCTATTTATTACTAGGAAATCTACGATCTACGTATCCAAATCCCCCAGGTCTAATTCAGAGCCAAGCACCATATCTTCCAAAGTTTCAATATCCTCCTGCGTCAACATCGAACTTTGGGAATCCTGTTCTTCCTGAGCCGTTACATCCTCACTGGCCTGATCTCTTGGAACAATCGGCCGTATAGGCTCAATAGGGGTGGGACGACGAATAGGTTGTATCGGCCGCCGAATGGGCTCTATGGGGCGGCGTATCGGCCCTATGGGCCTGATTGGGTCAATTGGACGACGAATAACCTGTAGACACCTGATCTTGGCAACCAATACAGCCTTATGGGCATCCACCAATCCATTACCGGTGGCTGTGTCCGGCCCGACAACAGCAGCATTACCTCCGGTACTGGGACTGCAGTTTCCAGCCGTGACATCACGGGCACTCTTCATAAGCACATCTCGAACCTGCCTGGGATTGAGACGGCTACAGGCCTGTTTTACCAATGCTGCCGCACCGGCGAGCTGTGGTGCCGCTGCAGATGTTCCGCTGAAGGCTGCCCAGCCATCGTCAGGGGCAGTTTCATCACCAGGTGGATGCGCCCCTCCTGCCTTACCCGTATCAATCTGATCTCCAGGCTCCAGAGGCAGCATGATATACGAGGCACCGGGGCTCATACCGACAAGTCCGGACAAATCTGGAACACGGCGGTTACTATAAATATTGCTCATAAAACCTGACGAATAGTCTGAAGCCTGCAGAGAGCCGTCATTTTCCATGTAAACGCCGCCTGCGGAAATAACATCAGGATGCTGTCCTGGAAATCCCCAGTGACCATTTCCTGCTGAGAAAATGACAACAATACCTGAACTCACGGCAGCGGCAATTGCTGCAGCCAAAGCCTGATTTGCTGCACTGAGTGGTCCGTTTGCGATACTACTTCCCCAACTACAGGTGATGATATCAGGTTCCAACCCCACTGCGGTATTAAAGGCACCCAGTGAGTTTACAAAACTCATCTTCACCGGAAGAAATTGTACATCCGGTGCAACAGCAAAAATATTTGCAGATTCTCCGGTTCCATGGCCGGATTCGTCTCTGTTCGCATTTGCTGCGCTTGGACCAAGTACCACCGGTGATGCCCGATATCCACGACCTACAAAGTAAGGATGCCGATACCAACCGCTGTCAACCATTGCGACCTTGACCCCTTTTCCTGTGATGCCTGACCGGTGCGCCCTGTCAGCGTTACATCCCAACGATACATCACCCGGCATGCACAGGTGCCAATATGCTTTGGTGGGCGCAAACATGCTCGGCCCCATAAAATAACGTGGCTCTTCAATGGCAACCCCTTCAAGTACATCTTCAAAAGGAGTACCTTTGGTATCAATGAGACCTGGAATGTCGGTTTCAGGAACTTCCCAGAATGTCGCCTTGCCCTCCTGAGCCCCAGGCTTTATGACGGGACGTTCCTCTGGAACGATATTCGTGCTGAAGGCCTTCTTAAACAAATCAATGCTGCCGCAGATATTTATTGACACTTGAGAAACTTGCAGTATTTCAAAACCAGCCAGCTCCAATTTATTCACAGCAGAATTGATAACCTGATCATCTGAGAAAAAATTTGCCACAGTATCAGCATTAATTGCTTCCCCGGCATCAAACATTGATACTCCACCAAGGGATAGTGGTGAGGCGTTAGCAAAAAGCTTATCAGGGATTTTCACATCTTTCTTTTTCTTTTTAGCAGTAGCCATTGTATTTCCTCCTCATTTGTTATTATACGGCGCCATATGTTTCCGTGGATGCAGCTTGTGCATAGGCACTTGAAGCATAAGCACGCCAGCCTCGACAGCACTCTCAAATGTCATGTAATCTTACAATCTTACAGAGCAAATACAGTTTAAAATAAATTTCTGGATTCTGAATTTCTTTGTGCTTCCTGATGAACTTATTTGCTCCCCATTTTGTTGTTCTCCTGAAAAGAATAAGGGCGCTCAACGATTTGACCCGACAATATCCCTTTCGGTGTTAGATTTAACTCTGAGTGAAGTCTCTCTTAAAGACGACGACTGATCCTGCAACTCAGCTTCAGCCATAGTTGTTCTCCTGTACCTGCATGCAGATGCAGGTCTCCTCATACTATTCGTCAGAACCTTTGTTGCCTGTACAATCCTCTGTTGATTTTTATCTGCTGACAAGAATACAGCTGGTCCGGATGGGTGAGATACTCCGTCTCCACAAGCAGTGCCGGCATAGCCGGATTCCCGCAGAAAATGTTTCTGGAATACATATTATAGATATTTCGAGAACAAAATCCCCAACAACAACGTGTTAGAAAAAAAGCCATCTACGACTAAGAACAGATTAGAGTAATCTCAACATTTTTTACCTGAAGACAATCAGTCATGGGATCAAGAAATACCCATTCCCTATTAAGGAATGTACCACTTGCAAGGTAACAATATGGTAACCAAGCCTCTTTTTTTCCGAAATGACAAATGAAGTATATCTGTCAGTGAAAAAGGTCGAACTTCCTGGCCCGATTGGCGAGAGACTGGAGGACAGCACCGGGAGAGATGCCGACCCGACGAGAAATAATTTTTTCAGCTTTATGAAAAATATCCAGGGCAGTTGCCGGGAACCCTGCCTCTATGTAATGCGCCATAAGGCAGGCATAAACACCTTCATGCAGAGGGTCAGAATAACGTGCCTGCTCAAGGAAAGAAAGCACAACATCATCCCCTGCATCTTTGAGAGAGGCAAGTCGAAGCACCCCTTCGATAAAAAGGGCACGAAGATAATCCCGAAAGGGGTCAATCCATGCTGTCTCATCTTGAGGGAGAAAGTCGTTAACATACAAGCTCAGTATAAGTTGCAATGATTGTACACTCTCCATATTACGATTCTTCTCCATCATTCGAGCAAACTCCAGAGCATCTACCCTGCAGACAGACCGGATCAGTGAAACCCGCTGATATTTCACCGCCAGCCAATTTGAAGGAAGTGAGCAGTAGTCACCACCTATCCTCCGCAATCTTGACAGGGCCATCTTGAGATTATTCAGGGCCCGGTCTCCATCACTGTCTGGCCAAAGGAGCATGGAGAGTTTTTCCATCGACACTTTGGTCCCGCCAAGGGCAATAATCGCCTTGAGCAGCTCTTTTGAACGGCGCCCTTTCCATAATCTGTCATATATTGGCTGGCCGTTCATTCTCAAGCAAAAATTGCCAAAAGTCTGAATATCAACAACAGGGGACCTGATCTGAGACAAGGGAACAACGGATCCCAGCCCCCTTTTTCTCTCTTGAACACCCGACACACGACAAAAAACCTGTACACCCCCGGTAATTTCGCCATCGATTCCCATAAGAGGGGTCGTGTTAATTTTCACTAATATCTGCTTCTCCTGGGCAGTGGTCATAAAGAGAAAGCGATTAGCAATCGGTATCCCCTGTTCGATACTCTTGGCAAGGATACACTCATGATCCCTGCCACCATTAAACACTCTCTGACAGTCCCGGCCAATAACCTCTTCCCTCTGCCAGCCGGTAAGCTTTTCCGCAGCATGATTAAATGAGATTATCCGCCTCTTCTTATTTACACTAAACACCCCATCGTTGATGGAGTTCAAAACACACTCGGCAACAGCACTACTCTGCTCATTTTTCAAGGCTGGTAGAGTTTCTTTGGTAAGGGTGAAAAGCCAACAAAAATCTTCAGTAAAGGAAATCCCATAACTATACTGACCCTGATTATTACTGGCCCACCGAACTTTACCTGATGTAGCCACAGTACTCCGGCCAGTCAAGGCCTGCGGCAATCTCATGCGAACAGAAGTTCCCCTGGAAATATTCGCCTCTGTTGTTATTTCGGCACCACGATAATGCAAATTAACACTCATGGCCTTATATTCCCGACCGGAGTCATTGGGCATAAATAAATAAATTGGCAGTTGCAGTGGTATCCGACAAATAGAGCGACGATTATGTCCCGCTTTGGAGAAAAGGCTTCTCATAGATTGTCTTCTTTGAATTTTACTAAGCAGGCGTCATCAGGCGCATGCATCCCGATATCGCAGGATACAATCAGACTAACCTGTACAACCGTGTCCTTCTCGAATTGTAAACAAGATATCACGATCATTCATATACTTATGTATAGTTTACTCAAATGATAAGTTCAATGTGTAGCAAACATTTTCTGACTACAACTGAAAGTAAAGCTGCTCTTTCCCCCTTCTGCAGTCAAGAGCTCATCCACTCGTAGGCCGCGGAATAACTATGCCATTTGAATTAAATTTTCACCGTTTTCCCTTCATGATGCATAAAGTCTATTTTGGAAAATGTTACCAATTTGTTACTCTTCCTGAGGTATAATGAAAAAATAAAGGATATTTTGACACCATTATGGACTGACATCTATTGATGCACCATCAATTAGACGCCGAACATACTGGTCATAAAAAAGGGCGATATTTATGGCACTCTTAAAACACCTGATGCCTAAAAAGTGCGGTAGACACAAAAAAAACTTTAGAGGCCCAAGAGTTCTTTCTGCAAGCGCGTAACAAAGTAGGTAAAGAGTTTTTACGATGTCATCAATGATAACACTTTAACCATGGGTTCGCTGATGGCGAAAGCACTGCTTTTTCCTCCCCCTTCCGGTGTTTTTGCTGTCAGTGAGTCCTGGCACTTGGTGATCAAATGCAGTCTCGAAAACTTAACGGAACACGACCGTGACTGAATATCTCAGCAGTACCAATTTCCCCTGTTTGACAACAGCCGAAGCTGACAACCTTGCAGCCAATCTGACACATATTCTTGAAAACGATTGTGGTAATGGCATGTACGCTTTATTGGCAGGATACCAAAGAATTCTTGCTGACAATAAACGTCGTAGCCTATGGCCGGATGTTCATAAAAAGCTGGAGCTTCTGTTCAAGTGCGGCAGCTATCAAGTTGTTGATGGGCCGATGATCGGGATCCCTGTTTCAATAAAAGATAGTGACTATTTTAGGGATGCTGTCAGCAAGGTAGGTCGTGAGCGATCCCTGGTCGCAGGAATCGAATGGATGGCCACTGCCTGGAACATGACCTTTGCAGACACCGGTCTTTGGATGGGAAAGACGTTTGAACCGGTTTCCATAGAGATCGTGGCAGAAAAAACAGGACATAATGCTTTGATAATAAAGCAATATAGTGAAGCAAGCACCCGGATAGGACGTAATTTTTTCCGTGAACCTGCCGACCCTGATATCATCCAGAGCCTCGGTCTCCCTGTACTTACTTCTTTATGGAACCTGCAGCCTCGTCCTGCGCCGGGCCAGACGAAAATATTTGATGCTGAGCTGCTGGAGAAAAATCTGAGACGAGAAAAGAATATCCCTTACAGCATGACTGGTGGGATATTCCTGGCAAACCATGGAAAATCTGTTGTTTCGGAAATGAACTCCAAGGAAGTATATCAGCTGAATTATCGCTGGCCACTCTTAAATCCCGTCTTCCCCATGACTCGACTTGTCGATGAATTGGTTCAGATTGAAGAAGGTACCTATCTTGGGCAACTGGTATTTGCCACCAGGCATTACTGCATTGGAGACCTGTCTCTGCCTTTTGTGAAAAAGAGCTCCATTTCACTTGGGGAAGCGTACACTGCAGACAGTAATATGGATTTTGGGTACCAGAACAACGGATATTTTTTAATGATGTCTCCTGAGAGAGCAGAACAGATCTTCGCAGATACGGCTTTTCCTCAATTACGCCCCCGAGTCGGTGAAAATGGTTATGTGGAGTTAGGCTACGACAAACTTTTTACCGGAGATACTCACACGCCACCAGCCAGAGCCACATGGCAGCAGCACGATGTAGAGGACTGGGTGGATGGCTGGCAGGAAAACAGTGAACTGCGGGAAAAGTTTACGACCTTTATTTTAGAAGATTCACCCAGGAGTTCAGATACCGAAGATGTCCGAGAAATGCGCCGGAGTAATGAGTCTATTTTACAGATGCTCAAACGAATAAGTCACAACATTTCAGAGCAGACCAGGAAAGATGACCATCTGTATCATTTTGAGAATTTGCATCGTCTATTCAGGTGCGGCATTGCCCCTGAGGTGAAGAACGGCCTCTTTCAGGGACATGGTAGCAGGGGCTATAACTGCAGAATTGACGGTTCCGAAAAGCGGGACTGGTACGGTCAGGCAGATGTAGCCCGTGGCTGGGATTATTATCACGGGGCGAATCTGAATCTGCATCTTGGATTTGGTGATTCTCTTCATTCAGACAGCGCTGAAAAACCTGATGGCAGTCACCTGTTTCCAGCTGTGCTTGCTGAAGGATTAGTGGATGATGAGGAAAAAGGACCCAATATCCTGAACATGATCTGGCACACTATCGGCAAGTACATTTTCCCTTGGGCTGGTAAGTCCTATGAAACAATAAACGGGAGAAAACTCAGTATGTTGCTGGACGAGAGCTGTGATCTTGCCGCACGGTATTCAGAACGGGTGAAGGAGTTAAAGCTCCACATGGCATCCCGACCACATTACGATCTGGTGAAAAAGGCTGCAAAGGGATATTGGCAGCATCCTGGTCTCTATGCCGATCACCTCCGGAATGGTTCCTGGGACAATGGAATGTCAGAAGAAGACAAGGCCTACTGGGAAAAAGAGGCGCGAGAACATTGGCTTGACGGATCTAATATCCAGGATAGCCGTATCCTCATGGCAGATCCTTTGTTTCGGGTAATTGATATTAACTACCGCACCCCGGATCCTGCGTTGCAGGATATTTCCGAGGCTGGCCCTTCACCCTTTGCCAGGCAGGGTTATACCTTCTTGGGAGTTTCCGGGCGCGATTCTATCCTGCCAATAAACAACGGTCTGGAGAAGAAGAAAGTGGTTTTTCAGTTTCATTACCGTTACCCTATGATTGGGGGTCCTGCACCCATTGGTTTGTGTCTTGATGAACTGGTGGAGATTGCGGATGGTCTTTTTCTTGGGCAGCTTATCTATTCTACAGCTTTAGGTGTTGCCTATCACTCGTCTGTTGATCCGGCTCAGTATAAATACCAGCTTTTTGGGTATTTTCTGCTCCTTGACGATGCCTGGGAGCATCATCGTAAGGCCATTGATATTGATACCGTATAGTATGAAAGAACCGGAAAAGAAATTGTGTATTGATTGAGGTATAAAGTATACCATGACAGCTGTAACACTTGATGAAATCGGCCTGAAAGAGTTCACGCTGGAGAGTTTACCACGTCTTAAAGAACTTCGTACCCAGTATTTTTCCCGCCAACCTGAGATCTGTATTGAACGGGCTCGCTATGTAACACAATATCTTCGCGAGCACGATGATTCCGCGCATTCTCCGGAGCTCAGGCAGGCGAAAAAGGTCGAATATTTTCTTCGTCACAAGAGTGCCCGGTTTCATGACCGCAATCTTATTGCTGGCAATACCACAAGTAAGGCTCTGGGAGCACCGCTGTTCCCAGAGTTTTTTGCCCTGACTCTGTGGCCTGAGCTTGAAACCGTAAGTGACAGAAAAAAAAACCCGCAGAAACTCACAGCCAGCGAAGCAAGTGAGCTCAATCTGGAAATTTTCCCCTTCTGGATGGATAAAAATGTCCTTGAAGTCACCAGAAGTCAGTTTGATAACCCTGAATGCTTACAACTTTTTGAAAAGCTGGTTTTTTTTATTGCAGCAAAGGCAGGTTGCATCTCTCATGCTGTTCCAACCTATACCTCTATGCTTCAGTATGGGTTAAGCGGCCTGATCAAAAAAGCAGCAGAGTACGAAGAAGAATTGGCCGGAGTAACAGATGCAGATGCAGAGCAAAAAGCAGATTTTTTTCGGGCTGTTCAGATATCCCTTCAAGGAATCATAGTCCATGCCGAGCATCTCGCCGAAGAGGCGAAAGAGCTTGCCACGGTCGCTGATGATCCGAAAGATGCAGCAGAATTTACAGCAATGGCTGCTGTCTGCCGCAGCGTACCGGTGGGACCGGCCACCACTTTCCGAGAAGCAGTGAATGCGATCTGGATATGTCAGGTGGGTATTCACGCCGAAAATATCAATATGGCCATGAGTCCCGGCAGGCTGGATCAGATTCTTTACCCCTACTATAAACAAGATATCGCAGAAGGACGTCTGGACATAGGCAGAGCCATGGAGCTTGTGGGATGTCTGTGGCTGAAAATTGCTGATAATGTCACCATGGTTCCCGAGGCTTCTGAAGAGCTGTTTGGCGGTGCTGGAACAGTACCTGCCATAACTCTGGGAGGAGTGGGTAAAGACGGCGAGGACGCAGTAAATGACCTCACCTATATCATGTTGCGTGCCACAGAGTTACTTGGCATTCGAGATCCCAATGTGAACGCCAGGTATGATTACGAAAAAAATTCACAAGACTATTGTCGCCGGGTCTCTGAAGTTATTCTTAATACAAAGTCTGTACCAGCTTTTTTCAATGATAAAGCAAACATCACAGCTCTTTGCGGTCAGGGAGAGCGTCTTGAGCATGCTCGAGACTATGCAGTCATCGGGTGTGTGGAACTGGCAAGCAGCGGCCGTGATTACCCAGCTTCAAGTTCCATTATGATGAATCTTGCCGCAGCTCTTGAAATGGCTCTTTTCGGCGGAAAACGACCGATAACTGGCGAGGAACAGATCGGACCAGCTACGCCGGATCCATCAGAATTAAGAAGCTTCGAGGAATTCTGGAAGATTTTCAAGATCCAGTTAGACTGGCTCATTGAACAGGCCATCACCCTCAATGAATACATGGGTGCTGTGCATCAGGAAATGATGCCATCACCACTGTTGTCAGCTCTTTTCATTGGCCCGATGGACAAGGGAGTAGATCTGATTCGGGGAGGGGCACTCTACAATTCTTCAGGAGCTACGCATATTGCTTTTGCTGATGTCGTTGATTCCCTGAGCGCCATTGAACAGACTGTTTTTATAGAAAAAAAGTATACTTTCAATGATGTGCTGGAGCAGGTTCGAGGTAACTTCAGTGGCCAGAAGGGCGTGAAAATGCGACTTTATCTGAAGAACCATACCCCTAAGTATGGAACCGAGGCCGTGATCGCCCGTAAAAATGCCCACAATATGATACAACACCTCTTTGAGAAGTACCAATCCCACACCAATTATCGGGGCGGCCCATACCACCCTTCGTACTGGACCATGACTAATCATGCCGGTCTTGGTGGTATCAGCGGTGCCTTACCTCATGGGCGCAAAGCTGGCGAAGTCTTTTCCAGCGGCATTACCCCTGTTTCAGGAGCAGCTCCGGAACTAACCGCATGCCTGAATGCAGTGGCGGAACTTGGTGGTGAGTGCGTGCCCGGTTGCTGGGCCTTGAATATAAAATACACCCCTGAGAGTGATGTAGCAATTATGGCTGAACGTTTTGCCCAGACCATAGAAGCCTATTTCCGGGCAGGGGGGCAGCAGGTGCAGTTTAATATCATGACCTATGAAATGCTCCTTGATGCCAAAAAACATCCGGAAAAGTACCCGGAACTAATGGTTCGCGTATCTGGCTATTCAGCATATTTCAAAGATCTTAATGAAATGATGAAGGACGAGCTTATTACCCGTACCCAGTATGGGTTGGATGATGGGCGGGTCGTTCCCCTTCCACCTGAAGCAAAAAGGAGACACTGATGTTTGAAGGTATTGGTCAAGAGCTTACTGAGAAGCTCCTGGCAGATTTCAGAAAGTGTTTTGACTCTGAACTGGCAGAGGAATTTTTACAGACCTTGCTGACATTAATGAAGGTCGCTTTTATAGTGAACCATGACTATCGACGCAATATAGATACCTTCAATGGGCGGTATCAATTCTGCAGCGAGGATGGTGAAGTAACCATTGGAGTTATTTTTGGGAACGGTCGTATGAAGGTGGTGGAGGATAGCATTGATGCTCCGCATATCACCGTAACTTTTCGTGACGGGCGAACCTTGCTGAATTTTATTATTTCACCACGCCAAGATATTCTTGGTTCCATGCTCAAACATGATGTCAGAACCGAAGGCAATCTGAATTATCTGTATAAATTCGGTTTTATGGCAAAACAACTGCAGTTGATGATGCCGCAAGTCGGATGAGAGGGCTGATCGGTAATATCAGCCGCTATGCTCTCCATGACGGACCTGGAATCAGAACAACGGTTTTTTTGAAAGGATGTCCCCTGCACTGTCCATGGTGCCATAACCCTGAGCTCATCTCTCATGAACCGGAGGTTGCCTTTTATGCAGAACGCTGTATCTCCTGTGGTGATTGCCAGGCAGTGTGTCCGGAGGATGCCATATTGATGCATGGTGAAAAACGTATCGATCACACCCGCTGCACCGGATGTGGCTTGTGCACAAAGAGTTGTCCGGCCATAGCCCTTGTCATGATCGGCAGGGAGTATGAACTTGAAGAACTTGTCGAGGTACTACTGCGTGATCGCCACTTTTTTGAGGTGTCAGGGGGCGGGGTGACTCTGTCAGGTGGTGAACCGACTCAGCAGCTTGAATTTACAGCTTCTTTACTGGAGAGATTGCACAATGAAGGAATCCATACCACCATTGAAAGCAACGGCATTTTCCCCCGCGAGACGTTTGCCTCCACTTGTCTTGATCATTTGGACCTGATTCTTTTTGATCTGAAATGTATTGACTCCGCCTGGCACCAGGAGGTGGTCGGGAGGGGCAATGAACGTATTCTTGAGAACCTGTCCTGTCTACTGAAAACGAGGGCGCGGGATGTCATTGTCAGGATACCAGTTATCCCTGGCCATACAGCAACACCAGAGAATATTGGTCAGATTGCTGATCATCTTCGTAAGCTTAACGTGTGTCGTTATTCCCTGTTACCTTATCATCCTTTTGGATGTTCAAAGGCGGCAGCCCTTGGCAAGATTCAGAAGAATTCACTTCCGGAACAGGCAATGGAGCAGGATAAACTGGGGCAATGGCAGGAATTCTTCCACGGCATTGAAAGAGTGCTCCCATAGACTCAACCTGAGGAACCAAAACAAGGAGAAGAGATAATGCAGATTGATTTTCATCACGCGACAACCTACGTTGCTGCACGGCTTGCAGGGTTTGATGCCAATCGGGCAGATACAATTGCCTATGCAGCCCAGTATGTTGATGATGCAACCAGTGACGGCACAGTGAGATTCAGTAATAAGTTTATGTATCAGCGTATCTCTCCAGCCCACAAAATGATTGATATCAGGAATACTAGAGATATTGACAATCATCAGGTCTGGATACCATTTCATTTCCTGCCCGGTAATGACGGGTTAGATGCTGGCAGAAATCCGCCCGGAAAGATGGCAAACAGGATGATCTGCAAACCAGACTCACCCATCGCAAGAGATATGGTGAGGCAGGCTATAATTGAACGGGACAAACCATATGGACTGCATCGTCTCGGGGTAACTATGCATGTTTACGCTGACACTTGGGCCCATCAGGGGTTTGCCGGTATACTGGATTCAGTAAACGATGTGGATAAAGTCAAAGAAACCGGTGGTTCCGGGGTATTTAAAGCCGGATTGGGACAGTATCTGAGGGATTTTCTGGATAATGCAATTCCACCCCTTGGCCATGGTCGTGCCACCATATTTCCGGATATGCCTTTTTTACAATGGCAATATAAAACAAAGAGTAAAAAGCTTGTTAACCGGGACAATACTGAAGACTTCTGTACAGCAGCAAATGAGATGTGTAAGGCCATGCAGCGATTCCTTCTCGGTGACCCCTTTGCAAAGGTTGGTGGAATCAATGATAACGATATGGCAACAATACGGCAGCTGTTTGAAAACACCAAAGAAAAGGATGGCAAGCCAAGGCATGAGAAATGGCTCAATGCTATTGGTGAAGGTGTTTTCAGTTTTGGCTCGGAAGAGGTCTGCTATATGGGGAAATCGAGAAAATCCTGTGGTGACACTAAGAAAAAATCATGGAAGGAACAGGCCCTTGGAACAACTGCTGATTTATACAAATATAAATATAAGGCATCGTTTCTTAAGAGTAACTGGAAAATGTTCCACGATGCAACGCAGGCACACCGATTTTATGTGGTGAATGAGCTGTTGCCTGCCTATGGAATTTGCGCGGCATAAAGGGAGCCGAAACAACAGTAGGAAAATCACTAAGTGGCTGTTTTTTTTGCGTATGTGGAGATAAATTCTCTTCCGTACATTCTCCCGAGTGGTGATATGGTGTCCTGCCCCCAGGGTATTCAATTGAAAGTTGGCTGGCCATCAACAGATGGCAACACAAGAGGTGTTGCTTTTCACGACTTGCCCCTTGGTTTTGCCACCTTGCTTTCTTGAAGGTTTTATTGCACAGTCGTTGAAGCAAGAAGATTGAGAAACGTGTTGTTGGTAAACATCATTACAAACAATGAAACTGCTATAATAACAGGTAGGTTCTAATCACCACAGGCTACTTCCTGATCTTCTCAAGGGAAATTTTCCGCAATGTGCGTTGAATCAGATCTGCAACTCCTGCACGAGCCTCCGACAGGGACTCCGAGCTCCTCTCGCTTTGCAGCACCTCGAAGAAACGACTGCAAATCCGGCGATCCTGGCTGTTCCAATCTGCAGAGTAGCCAAATTTTGCCGGGAGGGTCTCGTCGCTGCCAGTCAGAGTTTCGTGGTCCCTTCGTCCATGGGCCCAGTTAACAACATGGCTGTAGAACAGAAACTGCCGATCAAGTAAAACAAACAGGAGCTGGATATTTTTAACCGGCCCCACAGTTACCTGTTGAGTATCAAGACGCATCCCCAGCAGACGCGTATCAGACAAAAACGTTCTTCCTTTCAACGCAGTCCCAGCCGCTCCCACAAGGCCACCAATGGTTGAAAAAACGCCAAAAGACAAGCCGGCGGCAGCCACATCAATACCTGCACCGATAGCAGCACCGCTCAATGCTCCTGCCATTATCAACTGGGAAGAGTTCAACCCCAGAAATTCCCATGTTTTTTCTGAAAACAGATCTTCCTGAAGGATGGGGTGAGCCGGAAGTTCCAGGTTGAAAATATTATGTTTATAGAGGGCTCGTATCTCCTTTTGACACCCCTCCTCACGCCTACGAAGAAAATTCTCATACTCTTTATGAAGCTTTTTCTTCAGCGGCTCTTCATCTTCTCCAGTTTTAAGCGGCAATGAACGGCTATAACCGATCCCTTCTTCAATGAGGTCAAGGAGTAACTCCACAACTTGGGTGTTGCGCTGTTCCCAGTCTTCCTTAAAGGATCTAACCACCTTATCAAGGACAGGATGCAACGCCTGATCGATACCCTTGAGGCTTTCCAGCAGTTCAATACGCTCGCCATACGTTGCCTGGCAGGAATTAAAAAGCCTTATGGAATTGAAATGTTTTCTGAATTCCGACTGCCACTTGCCAAGCCAGGTAGTATCGGCGTCTTTACAGTTGATAATTGCCATCCGCGGGCATCCGGTGAGACGTAAAATTTCCATCTCAGCTTTATCCATATTTCGCAGAGGCCTTGAGCCATCAACGACAAAGATAATTCCAGCCCCCCGTAACAGAGGAGTCAACAGCTTGCAGTCATCCTGGAAATCTGGATCATCCCTGTGGGCGGCAATGAAATCTGCTATCAGGTTGCCATCATCTCCCTGATAGCCCTGCATCCATTGGAGACTCTTCTGCGGATTCTGAAATCCAGGAGTATCCGTAAAGCGGATAATTTCTCTGCCATCTATACATACCGGAAAGGCCTGACACTCTCTGGTTTCACCGGGCATGGGACTGATACGTACCGAATCGTCTTCAGCTAAAGTGGAGAGCACCGAGGACTTCCCTTCATTAGGATGGCCAATGACAGCAAATTCAGGAACAGGCTCAGCCATTTTCATACCTCCACCAGAGGAAGCACCTGCAGACAGGGATCCTCCAGCATTACAGTCTTCTGGCGCCAGATAGACAAATCTGTATCAGTGACTCGGGTGAACAATGTCTCGGAGGTCGGCTTGCCTACCAAACCTACGAGGATGGACATATCCTTGTCACAGCAGTGACGGAGGATCTTAAGGAAACGCAACAGTTCATGGATTGGCGGCTGCCACGCCTCTTGCAGAAGAAGCAGTGCTGTGCAGTTATGCTTCAACAGCGCCTCCCGGAGGAGGGTAGTAAATTCCTCATCCTCGGCAAATTCCACTCTCATAATATCACTGACCAGATACCCGCAAGTCCTCTGGCAATACCGTTCAAGTTCAACAGGATCACATTCTGTAAAGAGTTCGTCGGGAACAAGTACCAGCAGTGCTCCGTTCACCCCATCCCTCGGCTGAGATGGCCTTTTAGGAACATCCAGTCCCCCTCGTCTTTCTTCCTGCTTCCATCTGGCAGGCTCGGCACCAGAGCTGATTGCCTCATCTTCCCCTTCCTCTTTTGTTACTGTTTCTAAACGAGGCGAGAGCAATCGATGTAAAAGCTGGTTGTGATCAGGTCTGCGGAAGGTGATCCGCGCAAGGGATCTCCTACGCCCAACACTTCCTGCAATAAAAAGGAGTATCCGAGGCAGAAGACCATAACTGCAGATGGCCAGGCAGAGAAACGGCCACCAGGAGACAAGATCAGAGTTCACCAGGTGATAGAAGCCATCTTTCAGGATCATCCTGCTTCCATCCACTTGACTCGGGTCAGGGTAAGATCCGGAGCCAAGAAGCCAGGACCAGGGCAGTGCTATCCAACGCACAAGATCTGCAACAAAAGTAGAAGAGAGCTGGATGGTTGACTGCCAGCCAAAAGCCAGATCCGAGCTCGCCACTTTTACAAGCAGCACCCCCAGCACTCCAAAATTAAACGCGACCCCGAAGAGTTGAAAGAGTAGAAACAGTGGCCAGTAGAAAAGATCTCCATACCCTTTACCACGGGTACGCACAGCAGCAAGAGCCGCCGCAAACCGAGCACGCTTTGTGCTGGCCATACTGTTCATACCATACTTCCGTACCTTAAAAAGCAATCCACTCAGCCCTCTGTTCACAAGTGAGAGCAGAAAAGATGAACGCAGATCAAAGCCACGTATCCTGCGATAGATCCAGAGCAGCAGCAGGGCTATGAGAAAACAGAGTTGCAAGCCCACAAAAACAAGAAAAAACAGTGACACATTGACTGGTTGCTTTCCGGAATAGCTTAAAAAAGACCAGGCAAGCCCGGCCCCTGAGGCCATGGCCAAAAAAGAGAACAAAGACCAGAAGAGGCCGTAAAGCTCATACCACATTCTCCCAGGAAGTAACGCCTGGCCGCCACTGCTTTCATTTTCCATACTTCGGCGTTCCTGCAGCCAGCGATAGATGAGCCATTCGCGATCAGGATCTGCAGTTTCATCAAGAGTAGGGGCAATCGCATCGAGATACAATTTTCGATCTCGCTCCTTCAGCACAGCGACACCTTCTTCTTCTGTCAGAATGTTATCCTGGATAAAGAAGTATTCGAGATCAAGAAAATCGGGAATACGCCACAAATCTTTCATATGGTTTTATATATTCATGAATCAGTGAGCGTCTGGATTATAGAGAAGCGAGTGATTTTTTCAAGCATACCCGATTGCAAATTTTATATCTGTATCCCAATGTACTCCCCGACAAACAATCACGAAGCAATCACAAAGTGAGGATAGTAGCCAGACAATGAATAAGTAAAGTAAGTAAAACCAAGTGGACATTACCAGTTTTCAGACGCCATGCAAAGGGGGATTCCGCTGTCAATCACCATTTCCACCTTATATTTTCATCGCTAATACCGGTGGAAATGTGTATAGATTGGAACCGTCAGAACCATTTACGACAAGCGGAACATCATCATTCAACAACACAGTACGTCACAGCTAAAAATACCTGATATATTTGCCCCCGATACAGATGCATTCGACAAATAACTGGCAGGCCAACCTGCTACTTCTTATCACAGCCATGATCTGGGGATTTGCATTCGTTGCCCAGCGCCAGGGGATGGAGCACATCTCCCCATTCACTTTCAACGGCATTCGTTTTGCCATCGGCAGCCTGTCACTACTTCCAGTCATCCTCTTCCAGAGGCGGCGCCGGAAAGCCACCCCTTCCCCTAAAATGCTGCCAATGCTTTCCGGGGCACTCTGCCTGGGCATTGCCCTCTTTCTCGGTTCATCCTTCCAGCAGTTTGGAATAGTATCAACCACCGCTGGTAAAGCAGGGTTCATCACAGGACTCTATGTTATCCTGGTACCAATTATCTGCCTTTTCTGGAAACAAAAGACCATACTCCCGACCTGGGTTGGAGCCCTGTTGGCAGTTATGGGCATGTATCTGCTCAGTGTTACAGCAGAATTCTCAATCTCAAGAGGTGATCTCCTAGTACTTGTCAGCGCGTTTTTCTGGGCCATCCACGTACTGCTGATATCGTGGTTGAGCAGAAAATTTGATGCCCTGCTGCTCTCCCTGTATCAATTCATTTTTTGTGCAATATTCAGCCTGCTGGCAGCAGTTGAGACAGAAGTAATCACTGTTGCCGGTATCCAGGCAGCCACGCAACCCATACTTTATACTGGAATATTTTCGGTGGGTATTGCCTATACTTTACAAATCATAGCCCAGCAAAAAGCACACCCTGCCCACGCCTCAATAATTCTCAGCCTTGAATCCGTCTTTGCAGTCATTGGTGGTTACCTCTTCCTGGGTGAACTTATCCCGACACGGGGCCTCATCGGCTGTAGCCTGATGCTGGCCGGGATGCTCTTATCCCAGCTATTCAGTTCAAAACAGGCGCAACCACTATAGGGACAGGGTTTTAGGGAAGGTAGCAATTGCAGGGGCTGAGACTATCAAATGCGTATGGAGGATTCAGGATCCTTATCGATCAACATTAATACCGCGATCTTCAAGAGCTGTTTTATAGTCCCAGTTTTTTATGGCCGTCCTGAAACTTTTCTCCAGTCTCCTGTCCTCTATAACTTTCCAGACACAGTCAACAATTCCTGACGCAATTTCTTCTTTAGGGACATTGTCTGCAAACGTTATTGCCCCATCATGCTTGATCTCATAGAGACTCCTGAATGGATCCAGTACGGAATATTCATCAATGTGGTCAAGGAACTTCTGTTTCAACTCAACCAGAGGATCTGCCTTGCTCTTCCTGCGAGCAATCCGAATGTAGATCTCAATAAATTCTTTAGTGGCAAGAGTGAGACTGGATAAATAGAGTCGCTCATTACTGGTGCTGGCAGAAACGCTGCTCATGGATTCAGGAATAAATTGCCCTACGGCAAAGGTAGCAACATTGCTCTGCAGCACATCGAGAAGACGATTGTAATCATCCAGAAAAGGGCTTCCACCCCCGTTGCCCCAAGAATAGGATCCTACTTTACGTTCCCCCTGATGAAAAAAAAGAATTGCACCGGCACCATGATCCTGGACAGTTATATCAATAAACCCGGAGAATTTCTTTTTTTCGAGACGACGACTAAGGTTCTGGAGTCTGATATCAGTTGAACTGAATGTGGATTTAGCACGTTTGAAAGGTGGCATCTGTCCCCAGAAAAAGATTGCGCTAGCTTCAAGATAATAGATCGTGACTGTGAAATTTTTTTGGGACAGGCGTTGTATAACAGGATCAAGACTCTGGGAAACCTTGGCATGTTCACCATTCTTCTGTATTACACCGCGTACTATTTCCCGTTCATCAAAATAAACTAGCAACTCCTGGTCTGACGCCTGACAATAAAGACATCCCGATCCAATTTCCCCCTGAAGATGCTCAATGCACTTATCAACATGCAGATAATAACTATTCAGCCCGGTCAGGTATGGTTTCTCTTTTGGAATAAGCATTATTATTGGACTCGTAAAAGGGAAAATTGAGATCCTTAAAAAATCATGTGATGTGCCGAGTCAAAACTCTACTATAATGCAGGATACCACAGAGACCGTGTGATATTATAGGATTTTTTTATTCTCAGGGAAGGACAAAACCTGCTCTTTCTCAATATACTGCCTCTACCTGAACAACCAGACTAACTGGCGTTTACTCTACAAACCCGCGCATAATCTCATAATCCGCATCAGTGGCAGCTACAAAAGCCGTAAGCTCCATAGCCTGCAACACGCTGGAGTCTCGATTCAATTTCAAAACAGCAGTCTGAATTTTCTCTTGCTGTTTTAGTGGCATATCTCTGCTCACAGATAGAGCCCAGTTCGGAAGCCAATCTGTTTCGACAACAGTTTTTACCGTCCCCGGCATTATATACTCGTCTGCCTTGTGCAAAGCAGATTCACGGATAAACCCTGCATCAACATCACCAATGCTCACTGAAATAATCACATTTTCCTGCCTGTTCTCCGCTGCCTCCACAAGTTCACAGTCCTGATACACATCAAGTCCGTTTTTCTTAAGAGACAGGCTCTGGGAAAGAAAACCACCGGCAGAGGATTTACTAACGATCATTATTTTCTTCCCTTTCAGGTGTGCCAGTTTTGTTATACCTGAATCTGGCCTGGTAATTACAATACCTCTGAATTTGTCTCCCCCTTCACCCTTAACAGCAATGGCAAGAACTTTGTGGCTCCCGGCAACCTTGGCATAGACCAGTGGATTTTCATACCCAATAGCTATTTTACCCTTCAAAACCTCTGCCTCATAAATGGCAAAATCAGCAGTTAGCACCGACTCAATTTTGAGTCCGGTTTCACTGCTGAGGTAGGCAGCCAGTGGTTGTATCATCCTGTTGAGTTTCTCAGGAAAATAGCGGGGCAACATGGACAGTTTGTACTCTTCAGCCCGGATCAACCCACTATTAAAACTGAGTAGGATCAGGGTAAGCAGTAATACATTTTTCATAGTCTGATAGATTGTTTCATTGGTTATTCTTACTTATTCAGCAACGGTGACATTTTAGGTTCAGGATTGATCAAGCCCTGCGGCTTTCCGAACCGAATTGTAATCTTCATCCTGTGCCGGTCTGAGCGCTTTGATCTTCAACGCTTTTAACACCTTGTCCTCAGGTCTCAACTCCTGTAAGGCCCTGATTATTTTTTCCCGGTCAGCAGGGGGCATCTTGCGGTTTAAGGAGAGTGCCCAATTTGGAAGCCAGGCACAACTTTCCAGAACGCGTATTGCTGCCCGGGGCACAAATTCATCCGCTTTATTGAGTGCTGATTCACGAATAAAACCAGCATCCACATCACCGGTATAAACAGAAAAAATCACATTTTCCTGTTTGTTTTCAGGTGCCTCTTCAATAGTGCAGTCTTTCTGTACATCTATACCCTTTTCCAGCAGGGTGAGTTTCTGAGACAGATACCCTCCCGCACTGGTATAGCCGACAATAGCAATTGTTTTTCCTTTTAAATCTTTGGCTTCGGACAGAGAATTATCCGAACGGGTGATGATGACTCCCCGAAATTTATCCGCATCCTTTCCCTTAATTGCCATGGCAACAACTTCATGGGTCTTGGAGGCCAGTACATAAATATATGGATTTTCAAAACCAATATCAATTCCACCATTTGCCAGCTGCTTTGAATACTGATCAAAGGTCGAAGTCAGTGTTGGCACTATCTTCAGACCGGTCTTTCTACTCAGATATTCAGCCAGGGGAGTAATCCTTCTATTGATTTCTTCAGTGGAATACCTTGGCAGCATGGAAAGCTTATAATTTGCTGCAAGAGAACACTGGGCGGTAAGCAAGGCCCAAACACCTACTATGGTTAAAATCCGAGTTGCTGAATGTATCATGAATTCCCCTACTCTTGATAAAAGGCTTTAATCATACCAAAGTCATACATTTTATTGGCTCAATCTTTCCATGGCAGCTTTGATAGAGCGTCGCATACGCTCAAAAGCGATGGCAAGGTTCCGCATCTCTCGTGGCCCTCTGCTTCTGACAGTAAGGTTCATATCACCGAGACTGATCCTGTTGGCCACATCTGTCAATTCCTGCATTGGCCTTGTAATACTCTTGGTTAGAAGAAGAAAAACAATAAAACCAATCAACAGAATTCCCCCGAGAACCGAGAATGTCAGCGGTGAAACAAGAACGTCACGAATGGCCCTGTCAACATCAGAGAGATAAATGCCCACGTGTACTTCACCACCACTATCCGGAATGGAGCTAACCTCATCATAAATAACCTGGCCACCCACCACAATCCTTGCTGTTGAGCGATCTGCACTAGGAGGAAGTTTATTCTGGAGGAAGACATCAACCGGAACTCCTTTTTCTTTCACCCGGGTTTCAAACGACTTATTAAAGCGACTGAGGTCACTGAAAAACCCGGCAACAACGATACCCCTTTCATTGACAACAGCAGCATAGGCCACGCCAGGAAGTTTGCTGACTCTCTTCGCCTCTTTGTTCACCTGCAGATAATTTCGGAGCAAGAGAGGCTTGTTAATAACACCGCTAAACGATCCGGTAATAGCTGCAGTACGCAACTCTATTTGATTATTGACAATTTCAGGGATATATTTGAAATACAGGAAACCAAAAGCCCCACAAACCATCAGGAAACCGGTAACCAGTGTTAACAAAATATAGATACCAATGGGCCACCCCTTACCTTTTGAAGGTGCAGATTCTCCCTTTGATGTTACTGTAGTTGAATCTGGTATGGATGTTTGCTGCTGTCCTTCTGTAAACTCCACATCCTTCTTTACCGGCAGTGGTTTATTATCCGGCGCAGGGATTGCCGCCTCAGGTTTTTCAACAACAACAATATGCCCACACTCATTGCAGGTAAACTTGGCCTTCTTTTTCTTGATACGAGTCTCATCAATGTTGAATTTTTTTCCACAATCTTCACAGATAACCAGCATTTTGTATACTCCTCTCTCCGGATGACCCGGCAATGGTATCAGACCAAAAACATATTATTAAAGACCTCAGCAAGAAGGTCACTATGGAAAACAAGAGTCATCTTATTTTCCCCAAAGCCTTTGAAACTTGCCTCAGAATGGGCATTTCGTCCAAAATCGAGGCATTTCTGCAAAACATGCTCAGGCATATAATTAATATTCCAAACCACTGCTGTCCCAACGTTCTTTATAGTAGACAGCGTAACTTGTTAATTTATTAAACTATTGACGACAAAATGCCTGTTTTCGACTTGAAATTAGACTATCCTCAAAATTTACCAAATTTTGAGCGAG
>JALSMA010000050.1 GCA_026988015.1 Desulfobulbaceae bacterium
AGGTGACAATGTTCACGTAAATGCCGAACTGATCACTCCGATTGCCATGGATGTTGGTCTTCGTTTTGCTATCCGTGAGGGTGGAAGAACAGTTGGTGCCGGCGTTATTAGTGAAATCATCGAATAAGGAAGATCATGATACCTACAGATAAAATTCGTATTCGCCTTAAAGCGTATGATCATAAACTTCTTGATCTGTCAACCCATGAGATAGTTGAGACAGCACGTCGTACCGGAGCAGCTGTTGCCGGTCCGATTCCTCTGCCGACTTCGATCAACAAATTTTGTGTGCTCAGGTCACCCCATGTTGACAAGAAGTCTCGGGAGCAGTTTGAGATGAGAACTCACCGTCGTCTGATTGATATACTTGAGCCGACTCAGCAGACCATTGATCTGTTGATGAAACTTGAGTTATCTGCAGGTGTTGATGTTGAGATTAAACTGCCATAACGATATTATCGTTTAATTTGAAGATGTATAGGTAAGATTATGCCGAAGACAATGGGCTTATTAGGAAAAAAAATTGGTATGACCCGCGTGTATAACGAGATGGGTGCAGTTATTCCCGTAACCGTTATTGAAGCTGGCCCCTGCAAAGTACTTCAGGTCAAATCAGTAACCACCGATGGCTATGGTGCTATCCAAGTTGGTTTTGGTGCTAAAAAAGCACACAGGGTTTCTAAACCCCTTGCTGGCCATTTTAAGATGTCTGATTCTGAAGGGTTTTACAATGTTAGGGAATTTAGAGTTCAGAATCCGGAAGATTATCAGGCCGGGCAAGATATCTCCCTTAATGATGTATTTAAAACAGGTGATATCATAGATATACAAGGCGTGTCAAAAGGAAAGGGATTCCAGGGTGTTATGAAACGTCACGGATTCCGTGGTGGTCCAGGTGGTCATGGCTCCAAATTTCATCGTGCTCCAGGCTCCATTGGTTGTAGTGCCTGGCCTGCCAGAGTAGTCAAGGGTAAAAAAATGCCAGGGCGAATGGGTAACGATACTATTCTGAAAAAAAATGTACTTGTGGTTGATGTTCGTGATGATGAAAGCCTCATCATTGTGAAGGGACCGGTACCAGGTGCCAAGCAGGGCCTTCTTAAACTTTTCGCCAAGTAATCAGCCGAAAATGATTTATCGGTTCAAGGAGTAAATAATGTCTACCGTAGATTTATTAAATACCAGCAATGAAAAAGTCGGCCAAATCGAGCTGAATGCTGATGTATTCGATGTCAAGGTCAAGGAGCACCTGCTCCATGATGTTGTTCGTATGCAGCGTGCCGCAAAAAGGTCGGGAAATTCCTGTACCAAAACCAGAACAGAAGTTCGTGGTGGTGGTGCTAAACCATGGCGTCAGAAAGGAACTGGACGTGCTCGTGCAGGTACCAGAAACTCTCCATTATGGAGAGGTGGCGGAGTAACTTTCGGACCTAAGCCTCGCGATTACAGTTTTAAACTTAATCGTAAAGTCAAAAAACAGGCTCTTGCTATGGCTATGAGTGCTAGGCTACAGGAAGGTAACCTTGTGGTGGTCGATGACTTTGTCATGGACGCTATCAAAACCAAGGATTTCGTTGGTATTATGAAAGGTTTTGATTTCGAAAACTGCCTTATTATCACCGAGCAAAGCAACGAAAATGTAAACAAATCATCCAGAAATGCCAATGGATTCAAAGTCTTGACCGTCGATGGTGTGAATGTTTATGATATTTTGCTGCACAAGAAATTGATGTTGGTTAAACCGGCAGTCGAGAGTCTTGAAAAGAGGTTAACAGCATGAAAAGTGATCATAGAATTCTAAGGGGTCCCTGTCTCACTGAAAAGGCCAATCTTCAGCTTGAAGTTGATGGAAAAGTTGTATTTAAAGTTGACCCCAGTGCGAATAAGATTGAAATTAAGAACGCGGTAGAGAAGATGTTTGATGTAAAAGTCAAAAATGTTCATACCACTAATATGCATGGCAAACAGAAACGCGTAGGACGCTTCACTGGCTTTACCAATGATTGGAAAAAAGCATACGTGACTTTGTCTGAAGGTGAGATCAATTTTGCAGATCAGCTGTAAAATTAACTACAAAATTAGGGACCTCAGCTAAGCGACTTTAGTATAGCTATCAATCCAACATAGCCTTTGATGGAGCGATTAGATAATTATGACAATTAAGACATACAAACCCACATCACCAGGTAAACGACATCATGTGTCGATACAGAACCCAGAACTGTCTAAAAACGGTCCTGAAAAGAGTCTGCTCACAACCCTGTCTAAAACTGGTGGACGAAACAATTACGGAAGAATAACCTCACGCCACATTGGTGGAGGGCACAAACGAAAATATCGTATTATTGATTTCAAACGTAACAAGGTCGATATAAGTGCCAAGGTTGTTTCCATTGAATATGATCCCAATAGATCTGCTAACATAGCTCTGTTATCATATCTTGACGGTCAGAAAACCTACATATTAGCCCCATCTGGAATAGCAGTTGGGGACCAGGTTATAGCTGGCGAATCAGTTGATATAAAACCTGGCAATTGTCTTCCCATGATGAACATTCCTCTTGGTACCATCATTCATAATATTGAAATGAAGATAGGAAAAGGTGGTCAGCTTGTAAGAAGTGCCGGTGTTTCCGCACAACTTATGGCTAAGGAAGGGACCTATGTACTTGTAAGGTTGCCATCTGGTGAAGTACGCAAGTTCCACAAACTATGCCGGGCCTGTATCGGTAAAGTTGGGAACCACGAGCATGAAAGTCAGAAACTTGGTAAGGCTGGTCGTACCAGATGGATGGGAAAACGTCCTCATGTACGAGGAGTTGCCATGAATCCTGTTGACCATCCGATGGGTGGCGGCGAAGGTAAAAGTTCCGGTGGTCGTCATCCATGTACTCCATGGGGTTACCCGACTAAGGGTTACAAGACCAGAAGGAATACCGAGTCTGACAAATATATTGTCAAGAAGAGACGTTAATTAAGAGGAAATAACTATGGCTCGTTCAGTCAAAAAAGGTCCCTTTATAGATGATCACCTTCAGAAAAAGGTAGATGCTGCCATCGAGAGTGGTTCCCGAAAGGTAATCAAAACATGGTCCAGACGATCAGATATCTCACCAGAAATGGTAGGTTTGACCTTTGCAGTACATAACGGAAGAAAATTTATCCCTGTCTTTGTTTCGGAGAACATGGTTGGTCATAAGTTAGGTGAGTTTTCGCCCACCAGGACTTTTTATGGACATGCCTCCGATAGAAAAAGCAGATAATAAGTAAAGCTAATCGTATTTCAATTAAGATTTGCTAGGAGTATACACTATGGAAGCTCGCGCCGTAGGGAGACGTATTAGAATCTCTCCTCAGAAAGCTAGACTCGTTGCTGACGTGGTTCGGGGGATGGGCGTTGATAAGGCGATCACCACTCTCAGGTTCATGCCAAAGAAAGGTGCATCGATTTTAAGAAAGGTCATTGAGTCTGCAGTTGCAAACGCAACTCAGGATGACCAGATTGATGTTGATAATCTTTATGTGAAAACAGTTTTTATTGACGGAGGACCTTCTTTTAAAAGGATCCGTCCCCGTGCAATGGGACGTGCAACATCAATTATTAAACGTACAAGTCATATTACAGTAGTGCTTGATGAAAATTAATTCTTTACTTTATCAGCTATAATGGGTATGACTCACAATTTTTTATTTTATACAGATTAAGCATATTGCTGGAGGACTATTTTGGGGCAGAAAGTTAACCCGTTAGGGCTCAGACTTAATATAACTCGGACATGGGATTCGATTTGGTATGCCAATAAGGACTACTCAAAAAATCTCATTGAAGATCAGAAAATCAGAAAGTTTCTTAAGAAACGTCTTCAACACGCCGCTCTTTCCAAAATTATCCTAGAGCGCACTGGAGAGAAGGTTCGCGTTAAACTCTTCACCGCTCGTCCTGGCATAATTATTGGGAAGAAAGGTTCTGAGATTGAGCTTCTTAAAAAAGAGCTTGAAACACTGATAAACCGGAAAGCGGTGATTGATATTCAGGAAGTTCGTCGTCCTGAAGCTGATGCCCAACTGGTTGCAGAAAATATCGCTCAACAGCTTGTTAGAAGGGTTGCTTTTAGAAGGGCGATGAAAAAATCTGTTAATTCGGCTCTCAGGTTTGGCGTTAAGGGGATTAAAATCTCCTGTTCTGGCCGTCTCGGTGGTGCTGAAATGTCCCGTTGTGAATGGGTGCGTGAAGGACGTGTTCCGCTTCATACTCTTCGTGCTGACATTGATTACGCTTTAGCAGAGGCTAAGACCACTTACGGTATTATTGGTATCAAAGTATGGATTTTTAAAGGTGAAGTCCTTAGTGCAAAGGATGCTCCGGCAGAAGCATAGTCTGAGTTCGTTTTCACGAAGATCCATAACTAATATTGGAGTTTACCCATGTTAAGTCCTAAAAAGGTCAAACATAGAAAAGTTTTTAAAGGGAAGAATCGTGGTAAGGCTCAGCGCGGTTCCACAATTTCCTTTGGTGACTACGCTCTGAAAGCTGTTGAGAGTGGTAAGTTAACCGCTCAACAGATAGAAGCTGCACGTATTGCCATAAATAGAAAAATTAAGCGTGGGGGACAGGTTTGGATTCGTGTCTTCCCGGACAAACCAGTCACCAAAAAACCTGCAGAAACTCGTATGGGTAAAGGTAAGGGTAGTCCGGAGTATTGGGTGGCAGTTACTAAGCCTGGTAAAATTATTTATGAATTGGCAGGTGTTGACGAGAAATTAGCAATTAGAGCGCTGACCCTTGCCGGTGCAAAATTACCATTTAAAACAAAGGTTATCACAAAGAGGAGCACATTATGAAAATGTCAGAACTGCGCTCAATGTCTACTGATGACCTTCAAAAGAAGTTGGTCGAGTTGCAAGATGAGATTGCTAACCTATCTTTTCAGCATAAGATCAGACCTCTTGAGAATACTTCAACTCTGAATCAACTTCGGAAGGATATTGCACGAATTAAAACTCTTTTCAATGAAAATTAAAGAGTTTATGTGGAATTAGTTCTTTAACAGAAGTAAAAAATTATTATAACTCAAATTGTGTCAATCATGAGTGAGACAAAAAAAATTAAGAAGACCAGAACTGGTACTGTTGTCAGTAACAGAATGGAAAAAAGTATAGTTGTTGTCGTTGAGAGAAAAGTACGTCACAAGCTTTATGGAAAGTATATTAAAAAGAGTGTGAAGTATCTTGCTGATGATCCTGATAACAACTGTAACATTGGCGATATTGTCAAGATAGAAGAATGTCGGCCCCTGAGTAAGAAAAAACGGTGGCGGTTAAGAGATATCATTCGGGAAGCAGTTGTTTAATCTTCTCTCTTTGGCTCCATTTTTTTGAAATGCAACTGATTAATAATCAGGTGAAACTATGATACAAAGTGAAACAGTCCTGAATGTAGCAGATAATTCAGGAGCAAAAAAAGTACTCTGCATTCGAGTTCTAGGTGGTACCAGAAGAAGATACGCCTCCATCGGAGATGTTATCGTAGCCACTGTTAAAGAGGCTCTTCCAAATGCAAAAGTTAAAAAGGGTGATGTCGTTAAGGCAGTTATCGTGCGTACTGCGAAACAAATGAAACGTATGGACGATACATGGGTTAAATTTGATGAAAATGCTGCGGTAATTCTCTCAGGAACTGGTGACCCTGTTGGAACACGAATTTTCGGACCGGTTGCAAGAGAATTGCGTAACCAGGGATTTATGAAAATTATTTCTCTCGCGCCCGAAGTATTATAAAACGTGTATGCAATCCAACTCACTTGTTGAGATTGAATAAAAGGTGCTGAAAATGGCAAAGGGATTAACATACCTGAAAAAAGATGATCAGGTTGAAGTAATTGCAGGTAAGGATAAAGGTAGAGTTGGTAAAATTCTGAGAATCTTCCCTGACAAAGATAAGGCTCTTGTTGAACGCATTAATATGATTAAGCGACACACTAAGGGTAATGAAATGAATCAGCAGGGACAGATTGTGAATCGCGAGGCTCCGATTCATATCTCAAACCTGCAGTTGATATGTCCGGAGTGTACCAAGACCGGGCGTATTGGCAAAAAAGTATTAGAAGATGGAACCAAGGTCCGCTTTTGTAAAAGCTGTGGCGAGTCCATTGAAAGCAAATAGTAAAAGGTAAAAGGCAATTGCCAGGAGTATCAAATGGGTTCGCTGAAAGACCACTATATAAATGAATGTAAACCAGCTTTGCAAGAAGAGTTCGGTTATAGAAATGTAATGCAGATTCCCAAGGTTGAAAAAATAGTGTTGAACATGGGACTTGGTGAGGCTGTACAGAATCCTAAAATTATTGATGGAGCTGTAGAGGAACTTACTCGTATTGCCGGACGGAAGGCTGTTATTACCAGAGCAAAAAAATCTATTGCCGGGTTTAAGCTGCGTGAAGGGATGCCCATTGGTTGTCGTGTGACACTGCGATCCGATGTAATGTATGATTTCTTCAGTAAGCTTGTTAATATCGCCTTACCACGAGTCCGAGATTTTCGCGGGATTTCTCCCAAGTCTTTTGATGGCAGGGGGAATTTTTCCATGGGTGTTAAAGAACAAATTATTTTTCCTGAAATTGATTACGACAAGATAGACAAAATTAAAGGTCTGAACATCAGTATTGTTACATCAGCCCCCACTGACCAGGAGGCATTTAGCCTCTTGAAGCACATGGGAATGCCTTTTAAAGGATAATTTTTTTTAACCAGAACGCTTTATTGTTCAACGCGTTGCTGTCTGAATAATGTAATTGCTTAATTAAAAGCACGATAGAATTAATAGAATCGGAGGTCGGTTTGGCTAAGAAATCTCTCATTGCGAAGGCAAAAAGAACGCCAAAATTTGCGGTAAGAAAATATAACAGATGCCCACTCTGTGGCCGTCCAAAAGCGTTCATTCGTAAATTCGGCATGTGCCGTATCTGTTTTCGTAAGTTAGCATCCAGTGGTCAGGTTACAGGTGTAACTAAATCATCCTGGTAAAATTTAAACACTGGATCAAAATATAATTTTGATAAGGAGAGTTCGCGATGTCTATGAGCGATCCCCTGGCAGATATGCTGACCAGGATAAGAAATGGAGTTATGGCGAAGTTTGAATCAGTTGAGATGCCTACTTCCAAAACTAAAGTAAATATTGCCAAAGTCCTGCAAGATGAAGGATATGTAGCCGGCTATCAGATAAATGAGTCAGGTTCCCAAGGGACCTTAACCATTAATCTGAAATATGATTCTGATGATACTCCGGTAATTACCGGTATCAAGAGGATCAGTAAACCTGGTTTACGTAAATATGCAAGAGCCGGAGAAATACCAACTGTTCTCAATGGTCTTGGAATTGCCATCCTTTCGAGTTCGAGGGGCGTTATTACTGATAAAACCGCAAGGGCCAGTAATGTAGGCGGTGAGATTCTTTGCGAGGTCTGGTAAGACCAGCAAATAACGGAGGTAATCATGTCTCGTATTGGAAAAGAGCCTATTCCTGTCCCTGCTGATGTCAAGATTGATATCAAAGGACAGAAGATTTCAGTTTCCGGAAGTAAGGGAAAGTTGGAACGTGAAGTGTTACCGGAGCTTCAGATATCTATGAAAGAACAGGATATCATTGTTGAGAACCGTGATAACAGTAAAAGAACCAACGCCTTTCGTGGAATGACCAGGAGTCTTATTAATAATATGGTTATTGGTGTACATGAAGGGTTTAAGAAAGTTCTGATTGTAGAAGGTGTTGGTTATAAGGTAAATATGTCCGGAAAAATGCTGACTCTGAATGTTGGTTTTTCTAACCCTGTCGAATTCCCTGTACCCGAGGGAGTTGATATCAATGTTGATGGTACTAACAAAATCGTTGTGGAGTCCATTGACAAAGATCTGCTTGGACTTACCGCTGCAAAAATTCGTCAAATAAGAAAGCCAGAACCTTATAAAGGGAAAGGTATTCGTTACGAAGACGAGCATATTGTGCGCAAGGTTGGTAAAGCCGGAGCAGCTTAAGTAAATTAACAGTCACATGATGTGATTGGTAGAAAATAATGGTAAGGAATAATGGCTAAGACACATCCAAAAACTACAGCCAGGGCCAAGCGTATAAGGCGCATTCGAAAAAAGATTACTGGTAACAGTGATCAGCCGCGTCTTAGAGTCTTTAAAAGCAACAAGCATATCTATGCTCAGATCATTGATGATTCTGCTGGGAAAACTCTTGTTTCCATGTCAACGGTTGACAAGGGATTTAAGAAGGTTGATGAGATCAATAAAACAGATAATGCGAAAAAGGTTGGTCTGATGCTTGCTGAGGCTGCAAAAACTGCTGGTGTAAGTAAAGTCGTCTTCGATCGTGGTGGATATATATACCATGGTCGGGTGAAAGCACTTTCTGAAGGAGCCCGTGAAGGTGGGCTTCAATTC
The DNA here is from genome assembly GCA_026988015.1 of Desulfobulbaceae bacterium. Taxonomy (GTDB): domain Bacteria; phylum Desulfobacterota; class Desulfobulbia; order Desulfobulbales; family Desulfocapsaceae; genus Desulfocapsa. The sequence goes on from JALSMA010000050.1 coordinate 8,448, forward strand.
TAAAGATATAAATTAAGGGGGGGATTTCCCTTGGCAGATTTCAAACGTTCAAGGAACGAAAGTTCTGATGAATTCATCGAAAAAATAGTATTCATTAATCGTGTTGCCAAAGTTGTTAAAGGTGGACGTCGGTTTAGCTTCAGTGCCATTGTAGTTGTTGGCGATGGTAAAGGTAAGATTGGATACGGACTTGGGAAAGCAAATATGGTTCCTGAGGCAATTCGAAAAGGTGTGGAAAAGGCGAGAAAAGATATGTCATCAGTATCTCTCACTGATATTTCAATTCCTCATCAGGTTATCGGCTGTTATGGTGCTGGCAAGGTATTGCTGAAACCTGCTTCTGCTGGTACGGGTGTTATTGCCGGTGGCCCTGTCCGCGCGGTTCTTGAAGCCGTAGGTGTTCATAATATACTCACCAAATGTTTAGGGTCACATAACCCTCATAATATGGTGAAAGCCACCCTCAATGGGTTGAAATCTCTTCGTTCAGCACAGAAAATTGCTGGAATGCGCGGAAAAAGCGTAGAAGAAATTCAGGCTTGATACGAAACAATAAGCATGGTGAAGTCATGGAAATGATCTCTATGATGACCCCATGCTTTTTTCTATTTAAAATTGAGTAAAAGGTAGTCTAATGTCCGATACAATTACATTTACTTTAGTCAAGAGCGGGATAGGCAGTACTCAAAAGATTCGTGCCACTCTTACAGGTCTTGGACTTACAAAAATGCATAAGAAGGTAACTCGTAAAGCCACACCTGAAATTAAAGGTATGCTGAATAAAGTTGCTCATCTTGTTAGTGTCGAGGAGTCATGAAATGATTAATTTAGGAAATCTCTCCCCGAACAAGGGAGCTAACAGGCAGCGTAAACGTTTAGGACGTGGGCCTGGAACTGGTCACGGAAAAACCGCTGGTCGTGGGCATAAGGGTTTTAAATCTCGCTCAGGTTCTGGTATTAAACCAGGTTTTGAGGGTGGTCAGATGCCTTTACAGAGACGTTTGCCAAAGCGTGGTTTTACTAATATTAATACAGTGAAATTCTCCATTGTGACCCTCAGTCATCTTGATTCACTTGAGGAAGGAGCAGAAGTAAGTTCTGCATCTCTTGTAGAGATGGGACTTGCACGTAAAGGATTCCCCGTGAAGATTCTTGCTAACGGTGAGATCTCCAAGGCTGTTACTGTTACCGTAGACAAGGTATCAGCAGGCGCCAAGGCTAAAATTGAAGCAGCAGGTGGCAAGGTTGTAGAGCCAGAAAGCAAATAACTAAGCTCCAAAAAACAATTGAAGCTTAGGGAAACCGCTTCTGTACGGTAATAGATTATGAGTGGACTGCAGAATGTTGCAAAATCATCAGAGTTAAGAAAACGTATCTTTTTTACACTGGCAATGCTTGCTGTATACAGGATGGGTGTTCAGGTTCCAACTCCTGGTATCAATGGTGAGGCACTGGCCGCATTTTTTGCCAAGAATGCTGGGACACTCTTTGGGATGTTTAATATGTTTTCCGGTGGTGCTTTGGAGAATTTCTCCATTTTTGCCCTTGGAATTATGCCATATATTTCAGCGTCTATTATTATTCAGTTGCTGACAGTGGTTATTCCACAGCTTGAGACCTTAAAAAAAGAAGGGGCTGCCGGACAAAGAAAAATTACTCAATATACCCGTTACGGTACCATTGGGCTGAGTATTATCCAAGGTACCTTTATTGCAACTGGGCTGCAAAGTATGGTGGGTCCAGGTGGAGAACCAATTGTTCTTAATCCCGGAACACCATTTATTCTTATGACCATGCTTACCCTTACAGCGGGTACTTCGTTTATCATGTGGCTCGGTGAGCAGATGACAGAGCGTGGTATTGGTAATGGAATCTCTCTAATAATTTTCGCTGGTATCGTGGCAAGGGGACCCGCAGCACTGGTGAACTCATTTCAATTAATAAAGGCCGGTGAAATTGCACTTTTTTTTGTGCCTGTTATTCTAGGATTTATGGTTTTTGTTGTTGGAGTTATAGTCTTTTTCGAAACTGCTCAGCGTCGCATTCCTATTCAGTATGCTAAGCGTGTTGTTGGACGAAAAGTCTATGGCGGACAGAGTTCTCATTTACCGCTTAAAATTAATATTGCAGGTGTTATTCCTCCGATTTTTGCTTCATCAATTATGATGTTTCCTGCAACTATTGGTGGATTTATTCAGGTTGAGTGGGTGCAGAAGGTATCTGCTGCTATGGCACCAGGGGGGTTTTACTACTATCTCCTCTATGTCGTCATGATAGTCTTTTTCTGTTTCTTTTACACCGCAGTCACCTTTAAGCCTGATGATGTCGCAGAGAACTTGAAGAAAAACGGCGGTTTTGTACCAGGGATTCGTCCGGGTAGGAAAACTGCTGATTTCATAGATAAAGTGCTTACTCGTCTCACAGTCGTCGGTGCCATTTATCTCAGCGTAGTTTGTGTATTACCTACCATACTGATTTCCAAATTTAACTTGCCTTTTTATTTTGGTGGAACTGCTCTTTTGATTATTGTTGGTGTGGCTATAGATACTGTATCTCAGGTACAGTCCCAAATGGTGATGACCAACTACGAGGGATTCATGAAATCAAAGGGTAAAAAATAACTGAATCATGTGCAGCTGTGCTGGTGGACAACAGGCGTCCAAGCCTATACTTGTTAAGAGTTCTGATGAAATTCTGATTATGCGGGAGGCTAATCAGATCGTGGCCGAGGTTCTTAGCATGGTTTATGAAGCTGTTGAACCAGGCATCAGCACATTTGAACTTGATAAAATGGCCGAGACTTTATGCATTGAAAGGAAATGTATTCCAGCCTTCAAAGGATACCACGGATTTCCTGCAAGCCTCTGTACCTCAATTAACGAGGAAGTTGTTCACGGCATACCTTCCAGAAAGAGAAAATTAAAAAAAGGCGATATTCTTTCTGTAGATTTTGGTGTCAATTTCAAAGGTTTTTTTGGAGATTCTGCTCTAACCATACCTGTTGGAAAGGTGGCGCATAAAGTTCATCAGCTTATGATTGCAACCCAACAGTCCTTGGAACTTGCCATTGAGCAGGTTGTCATCGGAAATAGAATTTCAGATATTTCAAAAGCTATCCAGGGATACGTTGAGAATAAAGGTTACTCAATAGTAAGACAGTTTGTGGGCCATGGTATCGGTTGTTCCCTTCACGAGGGTCCTGAAATACCAAACTATGTTCAGGGAGGTCAGTCACCACGCCTTATTGAAGGTATGGTTATTGCCATAGAACCTATGGTAAACCTCGGAACACATAAGGTAAAGGTCCTCGGTGATGGTTGGACCGTCATTACCGCAGATAAAAAACCATCTGCACATTTTGAACACTCTGTTGCTGTGACGACGGATGGTCCTCTAGTTCTCAGTGCGCGAGACAAATTTATGGGCATATAGTAAAATAATGCTTCTCTTTTTTGAGTAGATAGTTTATTATTGTCCCTTTTTCGATCAGATTGTGTTCGTATTAGGAGATGATTTATGGCCAAAGAAGAAGCCATTGAAGTTGAAGGTACCATAGTAGAGCCACTGCCCAACGCAATGTTTCGTGTTGAATTGGATAATGGTCACAAAGTTCTAGCTCATATCTCCGGTAAGATGCGAATGCATTTTATTAAGATACTGCCTGGAGATCGTGTTACCATTGAGCTTTCCCCATATGATCTCACGAGGGGAAGAGTTACATTTCGGGCAAAGAATAATAAGAAGAAAAAATAAGAGAGTTTCACATGAAAGTCAGATCATCTGTCAAGAAAATGTGTAGTGATTGTAAGATTTTTAAACGTAAAGGCGTAGTCCGGGTTAGCTGTAAGGTAAAAAAACATAAACAGCGTCAGGGATAAACTCTCATTTTGAGACAGACAATATTTATCTATTGTCACTTTTTTTTAAGGAGTACGTATTTTGGCACGTATAGCGGGAGTTGATCTTCCAAAAAACAAACACATGGATCGTGCACTTACATATATCCATGGCATAGGGCTGACATCAGCTAGGGCAATACTGGATAAAGCGGATCTTCCACACACCATGAGCAGTGATGATCTTGGTGGTGATGATGTAACTCGTATTCGTAAAATTATTGAGTCCGAATATACCGTTGAGGGAGACAGGCGTCGTGAGGTATCCATGGATATCAAACGTCTCACTGACCTTGGCTGTTACCGAGGTCGTCGTCATCGCATGGGGTTACCGTGCAGGGGACAAAAGACAAAAACGAATGCCAGAACTAAAAAAGGCCCACGTCGTGGTGCTGGCAGCCGTAAATAATATATTGATACAGGTGTAAAAAAATGGCTGGAGCAAAACGTGCCGGATCAAATAAGAAAAGAGTAAAAAAGAATATTCCAGAAGGAATTGTTTTCATTTATTCTACTTTTAATAATACCATTGTGACCATTTCTGATAAACAGGGTAATGTTATATCCTGGTGCTCAGCTGGTGTTCTTGGCTTCAAGGGGTCTCGTAAATCTACCCCCTTTGCAGCCCAGAAAGCAATGGCAGAAGCCGCGGAAAAAGCTGTTGAGCATGGACTGAGAAAGATTGAGGTTCGTGTTAAGGGGCCAGGACCTGGTCGCGAAGCTGCACTCAGGGCACTTATTAATACAAGATTTGAAGTTAGCAAAATTGTTGATGTAACGCCTGTTCCTCACAATGGTTGCAAACCACCTAAACGTCGTCGGGTCTAATTGATCTTGTCGAAATAGAATTATTTCACGTTACATTACATTTATCGGAGAAAAAAGTGGCTAGATATACAGGAGCTGCCTGTCGTCGTTGCAGACGAGAAAATCTGAAATTATACCTTAAAGGTGATCGTTGTTATTCTGACAAGTGCTCATTCGAAAGAAGGGCTGTACCTCCGGGTCAGCATGGTCAGGCACGTTTTAGAAAGGTATCAGACTATTGTGTTCAGTTAAGAGAAAAACAGAAAGTTAAAAATATATACGGAATGCTTGAAGGACAGTTCCGTAATTATTTTCATAAGGCTGATCTGCAGAAAGGTATTACCGGTGAAAATCTACTTATTATGCTCGAGCGCCGTCTTGATAATACTATCTTTCGTCTAGGATTTGCTTCTTCTCGAAAACAGGCTAGACAGCTTGTGCGACATAATCATGTCATTGTGAACGGTAAAAAGGTTAACATTCCATCATTCCTGGTATCTGTTGGTGATGTTATTACCATCAAGGAAAAGAGCAGAACGAACTCATATTTAGTTGAGAGCATGGAAGCTGTTGCCAGACGTGGAATCCCTACATGGCTTGAGCTTGAGAAAGATGCATTCAAAGCTACGGTTAAGGCGCTGCCTAATCGCGATGAAATCACCATGCCTATTCAGGAACAGTTGATTGTAGAATTGTACTCTAAGTAATCACACTGAATTGGCAATATGGTGACCATATTGCAAATCAGAAGGTAGGAAACTCATGACCCAAACTGCTGAAGAAACACTCCCTATTTACCGGAATTGGCACGAACTTATTCATTCGGAGCCACTTGAGGTAGATAAGGCCAAGCATACCAGTACTTATGGAAAATTTGTTTGCCAACCACTCGAAAGGGGGTTTGCTGCAACCATCGGTAACTCCTTGAGGCGTATATTGTTATCTTCCATCCAGGGAGCTGCAATAACCACCGTCAAAATTGAGGGGGCGCTTCATGAATTCACATCAATGGAGGATGTGAAAGAAGATGTTAGCGAAATTATCATTAATCTCAAACAGGTAAGGCTTCAACTAAACTCTGTTGATACTCAGATTGTTACCATTGAGAAAAAGGGCCCTGGTGAAGTTACTGCTGCTGATATATCAGGAAATTCTGCCGTTGAAGTGATGAATAGTGATCAGCTTATATGTACTCTTACCGGGGATACTGAATTTCGTGCTGAATTGACTGTTGAATGGGGCAAAGGATACCAGCCTGCTGAAAAACAGGTTAAAGATGATCTTGCAATTGGACAGATTCCGATAGATGCTATCTTTACTCCAATACGACAGATTCAGTATTCAGTTTCCAATGCACGCGTAGGGCAGCAGACAGACTATGATAAGCTGACAATGGAAGTTGAAACTGACGGAAGTGTTAAACCTGAAAATGCTCTTGCATTTGCTGCCAAGATACTGAAGGAACAACTGACTCCCTTTATCAATTTTGACGAGGCAGAGGTTGAGCCTGAAAAGACCGAAGAGGATAAGGGAGATATTGAACCCGAAAATCCAAATCTTAATAAACCCGTTGAGGATCTTGAACTTTCTGTTCGTTCTGCAAATTGTTTGAAAAATGCTGATATTAATTTTATCGGTGAGTTGTGCCAGAAATCAGATCAAGAGATGCTGAAAACCAAAAACTTTGGTCGAAAGTCTCTTAATGAAATAAAAGCTCTTCTCACTGAAATGGACCTTACCCTTGGTATGAAGATCGACAACTGGACGCCACCTGAAATTACAGATACTAATGACGACGCCGAGTTGTAAAGAAGATATCAATACTGAACAATCCATCGAGTGATTGTGTTGAGGATAGAATTATGAGACATAGAAAAGCAGGAAGAAGACTTGGACGTACTACTTCACATAGAGAAGCCATGGTACGTAATATGGTCACCTCTGTATTTGAACATGAACGAATCGTAACAACCACTCCCAAGGCCAAGGAGGTGCGTAAGGTCGTTGATAAAATGATAACACTTGCAAAACGTGGTGACCTCCATGCAAAACGTCAAGCGTTGAGCTTCATACGTTCTCGTGATATCGTTGCCAAGCTTTTTGATGAAATATCAGAACAATTTGCTGACAGAAACGGTGGCTACACAAGAATCATCCAGACCGGTCAGCGACGTGGTGATGCCGCTCCCATGGCTATACTTGAACTTGTTACCTATAATGAGAGTGTTGTTGACGAGACTGACAGTTAGTGACTGATCATTATTACACAACAAGGTATAAAGCTGATATGATTCAATTCATATCAGCTTTTTTTTTAATTTTTTTACCTGGTATTTGTCCATAAGAGGCCTTTTTCCTGATATATTTTAACATGTGTATGCGGTTAAAATTCTCTGTGCCTCGATTTAGATATACCATACCCCAGGTATGGATGAATACTTGTTAACACTCAAATTTGTGCCTCATAACCATAGTGAACAATATGACTCAAGGTAAAGAATTACCGGATGGCATGGAACCCATCGGCAAAAAAAAATTCAGTTTTCATTGTCATCCTGAAGTCGGGTGTTTTATGGACTGCTGCCGAAATGTTGATATGTTTCTGTATCCGTATGATGTGCTCAGGTTAAAGGATGCACTCAATATTTCTTCCCAGGAATTCATGGAAAAATATACCAAAGTGGTCAAGGGAATTAATCATCCTTATTTTCCATCTATTATGCTACGTCTTAATGACGATGAAGTGAAATCCTGTCCTTTTCTCATTGATAACGGTTGTGGGGTTTACCATGACAGGCCTTCCAGCTGTCGGACCTACCCACTTGAGCGTGGGGTAGATCGTTCGCCCAAAAAAGGATCTGGAGCTGATTTTTACCTTATGACCCAACATGACTATTGCCTTGGACATAAGGAGGATAAATCCTTTACTGTTAAGAAATGGATACGAAACCAGAGGCTTGATGAGTTTAATCTTATGAATGATCTCTGGGCTGAAGTTGATACGGTTTTTGCTTCAAATCCATGGGCAGGAGAGGGTAGTGGTGGACCTAAGCAGCAGATGGCGTTCACCGCTTGTTTTGACATTGATAACTTTAGAGTTCTGGTTGCCAAGCATTCTTTGCTTGATCGATTTACCTTATCAAAGGATCAGAAGCGCAGGATTCGGGAATCTGATTCCGAACTTCTTAAATTCGCCTTTGAGTGGGTTAAGAATTTTCTGGGATCTCCTTCTTCACTATTAAACAGGTAGATTCTACTATTGGCCGTTTTCCAAAAATATAACCGTAGTGAAGTTCAAAAACTTGCGTGGTTTGATTGGGTATGGTATAAAAAACAGTTTGTAGTTTATATATGCAGTCATTTTTATTACATTGGGTGATAAAAATACAATACACACATCTCACCGTATTCCGGTGTCAATGCATTTGTATAGCATTGATGAAGGCGGGATGGACGTTTAACCGGATAGGAGAATAGAATGGCAAAAATTACAGTTAAAGAAATGCTTCAAGCTGGCCTTCATTTTGGCCATCAGACCCGTCGCTGGAACCCAAAGATGAAACCATATATCTATGGGCCCCGTAACGGTATTTATATTATCAACCTTGACAAAAGTAAGAAACTTTTTGATATAGCCAGTGATTTTGTTACTCAGGAAATTGCCAAAGGTGGTAATCTCCTTTTTGTTGGTACTAAACGTCAGGCTCGTAATATTATAAAGGAAGAGGCAGTTCGCAGTGGTATGCCATATGTTGATCATCGTTGGCTTGGCGGGATGCTTACAAACTTTCAGACTATTAAGAACTCCATTGAAAGATTAAAATCCATTGAATCCATGCAGGAAGATGGCTCCATCAATCGCTTTCCAAAGAAAGAGATTCTTCTTATGGGTAAAGAGCGGATAAAGCTTGAGCGTAATGTCGGTGGAATTAAAAATATGCGCAATGTCCCATCGGCCATCCTTGTTATTGACCCCCGTAATGAGGCTATTGCTATCAACGAAGCCAAAAAGCTTAATATTCCGGTGATAGCTCTTGCAGATACCAATTGTGATCCTGACGGTATTGATTATATCATTCCCGGAAATGATGACGCAATTCGTTCAATCCGTCTTATCTGTAGCCAGCTTGCAGAAAGTGTCCTTACCGGCCAGGCTTCTCGTGATGGAGAGGACGCATCTGATGAGGCCATGCTTGCTGCAATGGGTGATGCCGGAGTTGAACAGGCTACCGTTGCTGAAGAGACAGTAGCCACAGAAACAGGTGATGGTACTCAAACTGTAAATTAATTTACGGATTCTGCACTGCCGGAAATATTGTGAAAAACAAAGGGGCTGTATCGGCCCCTTTGTTATGTCTGCTGCAGTTGTCGTGCTTATGACATTGGTCACAACTTACCTGAATTGTTAAATTATATAAAGATTATTGTAACAACTATAGCTTAACTGCTTCTGTCAAAGATAGAATTGTACCGAAGTCGTAAAAATGGAGAAATATTGTGAAAATTACAAGTCAAATGGTAAAAGACCTGCGTGATAAAACTGCAGCAGGTATGATGGACTGCAAGAAGGCGCTTGGAGAAACAGATGGTGATATGGAAAAAGCTGTTGATCTTCTTCGTCAGAAGGGACTTGCCGTTGCTGCCAAAAGAGCCGGACGTGATACCAGTGAGGGAACCATCGAATGTTATATTCATGCAGGTGGGAAGATTGCTGCCATGGTTGAGCTTTCCTGTGAGAGTGATTTTGTAGCTAAAACCGATGGATTCATTGAGTTTGCTCGTGACCTTGCCCTTCATGTTGCAGCTGTAAACCCTGTGGCCATTACCCGTGATGAGGTTCCTGAGGAAATCATTACCCGTGAGAAAGAAATATATGTTCAGCAGGCACTTGATTCAGGTAAACCCGAAAACATAGTTGATAAAATGGTGACAGGGAAAATGGAAAAATTTCTCAAAGAAATTTGTCTTCTTGACCAGCCGTTTGTTAAGAATCCCGATTTCACCATTCAGGAACTTATCACTGATCTTATTGGAAAGATGGGAGAGTCTATCTCTATTAAACGTTTCTCCCGCTTTCAGGTTGGTGCCTGATCACTGTTCTATCACATTACGCCGTTGGTATAAAACCAGCGGTGTAAATTATGTGTCTTTTATAAAGAGGGAGTCATCATGGAATTGAGGTATAAGAGGATACTGCTTAAGCTAAGCGGTGAAGCCCTTATGGGTGATGATTCTTTTGGTATCAACACCGATGTCCTTGGTGAAATCTCAGTAGAGATAAAAGATATTGTTGATCTTGGAGTTGAGGTTGGTATTGTCATTGGGGCTGGTAATATATTTCGAGGGGTAAAGGGTGCCAGTCAGGGAATGGATCGTACTGCCGCTGACAATATGGGGATGCTTGCCACAGTTATTAATTCCCTTGCTCTACAGGATGCACTGGAACGTAGCGGGATTGTAACCCGTGTGATGTCAGCTATCCCTATGCGGCAGGTTTGTGAGCCCTACATTCGACGTAGGGCTACCCGTCATCTTGAAAAAGGACGTGCTGTTATATTTGCAGCAGGTACCGGTAACCCCTATTTCACCACCGATTCTGCCGGGGTTCTACGTGCCCTTGAAATAGATGCGGACGTGATTATCAAGGCAACAAAAGTAGATGGTGTCTATGATAAGGATCCTGTGCTTCATTCTGATGCGGTAAAATTTGAGACTCTTTCCTATGATGATGTCCTCACCAAGAATCTGAGGGTTATGGATGCGGCAGGTATTGCCCTTGCAAAAGAGGATGGTAAGCCGATTATGGTTTTAAATATGACTAAATCCGGCAGTATACGCAGAGCGGTCTGTGGAGAGGTTATCGGAAGTATTATTAAGGCTTGATCCTTATCTGAATCCGTCAGCATTCGATGATGACGCAGCTTGCTTTTTTTTGAACACGTTGATTGTAGCCAACTATAGTTTCATGTTCAATGACCGAAATATGTATCGTTAGCCCCCCCTGAATGGAGGCGAGTGATTTTGCGACACATACCTGATTTCAAATTATATGACTGGATTTCAGGATGTTAAAAACAGTCATCAAGCCATAACCGATTCAGGAATCTATAATTTCCACAAAAAATCAGTATGGATCAGGAGAACTAACCATGAATGAAGTGATTGTTGAAATGGCTGATAAAATGGCTAAAAGTGTAGAAACTTTTAAAAATGAGCTTTCCAAGGTACGAACAGGCAGAGCCTCCATTTCTCTTCTCGATGGAATTTCAGTTGATGCGTACGGTAGTCCTATGCCCATGAACCAGGTTGCAACGCTGACCATTCCAGAGAACAGGATGATCGCCATTCAACCTTGGGATCCTCAGATGGTTCCCGCCATTGAAAAAGCTATCATGAAGTCTAATCTTGGCCTAGCACCCGCTAACGACGGTAAGGTTATTCGTCTTACCATTCCTCAGCTTACAGAGGAGCGACGCAAAGAACTCGTTAAGCAGGTACGTAAAGTTGCTGAAGAGTTTCGTGTCGCCATAAGAAATGTTCGTCGAGAAGCCATTGATACTCTGAAGCAGCAAAAGAAGGATAAAGATATTTCTGAGGATGATCTTTTCAAACTGCAGGATGAGGCTCAGAAAGAAACGGACCTTTATGTGAAGCAGATTGATGAAGTGACCGAGCACAAAGAAAAAGAAATGATGGAAATCTGATCTTTTTTTTCTTTCGAATGGGCAGGTATACCATTATTTGCTCATAATTGGCTGGAGTGTCACTGTTGCTATTTTTTTTTGCTGTGCTTGGCTCTTTTCCTTCTCTGTACAAACTGCACCTTATATTATGCCTGTACCAGATACCCTTGACCAGTTATTCATTCCGCGCCATGTTGCCATCATCATGGATGGTAACGGGAGATGGGCTAAACGTCAGCATAAACCACGTTTGTATGGGCATAAAGTAGGTGTTGATTCTGTCCAGGAAATTGTAGAATGTGCCACTGAATGGGGGATCGAAGTCCTGACACTCTATGCTTTTTCTACAGAGAACTGGAAACGTCCAGCTGATGAAGTTGGCGGTCTTATGGGACTTTTGAAGAACTATCTTCAGAAAGAACTCAGCAGGATGGTGAAAAATGATATTCGCCTCACCTGTATTGGTGATATTGAGAATCTCCCGACCGATGTACTGGAAGTTCTTCGGAACACCATGCAGGAGACAAGGGACAACAGGAAACTGACCCTCAACCTTGCTCTTAGCTATGGTGGCCGTGCCGAACTTATCCGAGCTGTTAAAAATATTATTAACAAGGTGGATTCAGGTCGGTTGCAGATTGATGAGATAGATGAAAGACTCATTGATTCTCAGCTCTATACAGCTGGCCTTCCTGATCCGGACCTATTGATCCGCACCGGTGGAGAGGCCAGACTTTCCAATTTTCTTCTGTGGCAGGCATCGTATGCTGAAATTTATTTTACAGATATAATGTGGCCTGAATTTCGGCAAGCTGCCTTTACTAGGGCAATAATTGAATATCAAGGTCGCGAACGACGTTTTGGCAAGACCAGCGCACAGATAAAGAGTGGGTGACACATGAATCGACTGCTTCCAGGTATTGCTCTTGCTTTTTGTTGGCTGCTACTCCTGTTGAAAGGGTCGATTGCTCTTTTCGCCATGGTTTTACTTGTAGGACTTTCCATTGGAGCTTACGAGTATGCAAAAATGGCACTTTTCTCTGAGTGCCTGCTGCAGCCGTTCTTCTTTGCCATTCTCGTACTCCTTCCACTCCTCTCAGTTTTTTTTGTACCTCAACTTGGGATTGGTGGTGGGATTTTCTGCGCCTTTCTTCTCTTTGCTTTCTGGACCCTAGCAACATACAGGGAAGGCTTTGACAGCTACGCCTTTTTCTGTCGTTGTGGTCTTGGATTACTCTGGGTTGGTTTCTTAGGTACTCACCTTATGCTACTGCGCGAATTACCTCAGGGAAATGCCTGGTTGCTCATTCTTACCGGGATTACAGCAGGATCAGATTCCGGTGCTTATTACTGCGGCCGTGCTTTTGGTCGTCACAAACTGAGCCCCCTTATTAGCCCGAACAAGACCGTTGAAGGTGCCATGGGAGGAGTTGTTACTGGAATTATTGTCGCTGCCATTCTTGCTACGCTGCTTTTACCCGTTGTTCCCTGGGGGTTTCTTGTGGTTGTAGCTTTTGTTCTTACTGTAGTCGGGATTTGTGGTGATCTTGTTGAGTCTGTGATAAAGCGTGCAACTGGTACAAAAGACTCTGGTGCCATTCTTGGTGGCCATGGCGGCATACTTGATCGTGCCGATTCAATACTTTTTGCTGCACCAATCATTTACTACTCACTGCTTCTTCTTCCAGGTTGATATGAAAACGCTTTCCATTCTCGGGTCCACAGGATCAATCGGCTGTAATGTTCTTGAAGTGGTTCGCAGTTTTCCAGATCGCTACACCGTTACCGCTCTCTCTGCAGGCCGCAATATCAGAAGACTGCATCGACAGATTCTGGAGTTTGATCCGGAGCTCGTCTCTGTAGTGGACAAAGAGTCTGCTGCACAACTGCAGGGCATGCTTCCTGGAAAGTATAAAGATCGTGTCAGGTACGGTGTTTCCGGAAGTGAAGAAGTGGCATCTCTTGAATCATCCGATATGACAATGTCAGCAATAGTCGGTGCGGCAGGCCTGTTACCAACTCTTGCAGCAATTGAAGCTGGCAAAGATATTGGACTTGCCAACAAAGAGACGCTGGTTATGGCTGGAAAACTGGTCATGGACTCCTGCCGTAAAAACAATGTTAAGCTCCTTCCCGTAGACTCTGAACATAGCGCCATTTTTCAGGCTCTCGATGCTGGTCATCGTGATGATGTAGCGAAGATAATTCTCACTGCATCCGGTGGCCCTTTTCGTGAGAAAACATTTCAACAGCTTGAATCTGTTACTCCTGAGCAGGCCCTTGCCCATCCAAATTGGGAAATGGGGCGTAAAATATCCATTGATTCTGCAACGCTCATGAATAAAGGGCTTGAAGTTATTGAAGCGAAATGGCTCTTTGATGTCACTGTGGATGAAATTCAGGTGGTGGTTCATCCACAGTCCATTGTCCATTCTCTGGTTGAGTTCCAGGATGGCTCAGTTATTGCTCAGCTTGGTCTTCCAGATATGCGTATTCCCATAGCCTATGCCCTGTCATACCCTCGACGCCTCGCCATGTCCCTGCCAGGATTGAATCTTGCTGAATGCTCCAACCTGGAATTCCATGATCCAGACTTTATACGATTCCCAGCCCTTGGTCTTGCTTTTACTGCAATCAAGAAAGGGGGAGTAGGCCCTGCTGTATTGAATGCCGCAAATGAAGTCGCAGTTGATGCTTTTCTTGGTGGAAAAATTCCTTTCCTTGAAATTGCGCGAACAGTGGCTACAGTAATGGAGCTGGTACAGGATGGCAGTGAAGAATGTGTCGATGATATCCTGGCTGCTGATAGGCAGGCTCGTAACGCTGCAACTATGTTGATTGAGGCGTAAATTATATACTATTAAAAATTTATCAGGTCTTTTATGAATACTGTTTTTTCTTTTATTGTCTGTCTTGGTATCCTAATCTTTGTGCATGAACTGGGACATTTTCTTTTTGCAAAACTGTTTAAGGTGAGAGTGCTCAAATTTTCACTTGGGTTCGGCCCCAAAATTCTAAGCAAAACTGTTGGCGATACGGAGTATCAGCTCAGTGCTCTGCCCTTGGGCGGATATGTGAAGATGTTTGGAGAAAATCCAGACGAACAGAAGGGTGCTGAAGAAGACAGGGCTGCCTCATTTGCTCACAAGACGGTATGGCAACGTTTTTTGATTGTCCTTGCCGGGCCGGTCTTTAATCTTCTTTTCTGTGTGGTCCTTTTCTTTTTTGTCTTTCTTGTTATGGGGCTGCCAGATAGTCGTGATACTACAAAGATTGGTGATGTTACCGCCGACTCGCCTGCGGCCATTGCAGGAATCCAGGCAGATGATACCATTCTGACCATTAATGGTCAAGCCACTGAGCAGTGGCTTGATGTTCTCAATCTAGTGAAGGATTCAAAGGGAAGAGAACTTACTTTTCTTGTGGCCCGTGGTGATGAAGAGGTCAGCCTCGTGGTTACTCCTGCAATTCTTCCTGTGAAAAATATTTTTGGGGAAGAGGTGGAAAAGCGTTACATGATAGGAATTGTCAAAGCTGAAGAACTCTATTATGTGCCCACCGGAGTGGTGGGCGCCATGGAGGCTGCAATGGCACAGACCTGGATGTATATAAGCCTCACGGTTCTCGGATTTGTCAAACTTATTCAGCAGGTTGTACCCGTTTCAGAGCTTGGTGGCCCCATACTTATTGCCCAGATTGCCGGAAAGCAGATGCAGGCAGGTTGGGTTAATTTTGTTTTTTTTATGGGTTTACTCAGTGTAAATCTGGGAGTGTTGAACCTCCTTCCCATTCCCGTCCTGGATGGTGGCCATCTGATGTTTTTGAGTTTTGAGGCTGTTCGGCGTAAGCCCATGAGTGAAAAAATGCAGATATTTGCACAGCAACTTGGTATGGCCTTTCTCGGGGTTGCAATGATATTTGTCTTTTACAACGATCTTGCTCGGATATTTGGATCGTGAGTTCTAAGCAGTCACTGATTCTTGCAATGGATACTGCGACCTCCTGCAGTTCCATTTCGCTCACCCGTGGTGTAGGAGCGGAAGGAGAATTGGTGGCAGAACTCACCTTAAACAGCAAGGTGACTCATTCCAGACGTTTGCTCAGTGGTATCGAGTGGCTGCTTACTGAAAATCATATATCCTTTGACGAGATTGATGCACTGGCTGTCGGTCTCGGTCCTGGATCGTTTACTGGGTTACGTATTGCCATGGCTACGGTTAAGGGTCTGGCAAGTGCGATGGAAAAGCCCTTGCTCGGAGTCTCAACACTTGATGCGCTGGCATTTACCTGTTCCGGGGAAAGGCCTCTTTGTGTTCTGATTGATGCCAGAAAAAAAGAGATTTACAGACGCTGGTATACTCCAGATATAAGAGGACGCTATAATGCCAATGGGTGCATAGAGGCCTTGCAACCTGCAGCTCTTCTTGCCGAGATTAACCATCCTGTACTGATGGTGGGTGACGGAGTTCTGGGGTATGGCGGCTTTTTAAGTAAACATCTGGAGGGGTTGTTGATGTTTGCTCCTCATCCTCTCCATTATCCTTCTGCTGCAGCCGTTGGCTTTCTCGGATGTGAAGAGCTTCAGGCCGGAAACATCATGGAGATTGAGAGCGCGACCCCTCTCTATATCCGGGCATCAGATGCTGAACTGAGCCTCATAAATAAAGAGCAGCAAGATCGAGCAAAAAAGTGATATAGGCAATGATTTTACGAAGACGAACAAAAATGATTCATGTAGGGCGTGTTCCGGTGGGCGGGAACAGTCCTATTGCTGTACAGTCCATGACTAATACGGATACCCGTGACGTTGAGACGACTGTTGCCCAGATTATGGCTCTGGAGGATGCCGGTTGTGAAATTATTCGGGTTGCTGTACTTGATACGGAGGCAGCACAGGCAATCAGTTCCATACGCGAGCAGATTACAATTCCACTCATAGCCGATATCCACTTTGATTCAAGGCTTGCTGTATCAGCTATGGAAAATGGTGCCCAGGGTATCAGGATAAATCCTGGGAACCTGGGGGGAGCAGATAAACTTGCCAGGGTGGTTGATGCAGCTAGAGCCTATCGTGTCCCCATCCGAGTCGGAGTAAACAGCGGATCCATTGAAAAGGATCTTTTAAAAGAACATGGTTATCCGACGTCTGAGAATCCCACTGCTCTCATTGAGAGCGCCATGAGAAATGTACGTCTTCTGGAGGCACTGGATTTTGAAGAGATCAAGATCTCCATTAAGTCGTCAGATACACTCACGGCAATCAGTGGTTATCAGCAGCTTTCAAAGCTTACCGATTATCCCCTTCATCTTGGGGTCACCGAGGCTGGTGGCCTGATTGCAGGAACCGTGAAATCCAGTGTTGCTCTTGGTATCCTGCTCCATCAGGGAATCGGTGATACCTTTCGTATCTCACTCACCCGCGATCCAGTGGAGGAGATCCGAGTTTGCTTCGAGCTGTTGCGTTCCCTGAAAATCAGGGAACGGGGCCCGGAACTTATCTCCTGCCCTACCTGTGGCCGTACCCAGATAGATCTTTTTTCCATTGCTGAAGAGGTTGAGCGTTATGTACAGAAGATGGAAAAACCGATAAAAGTTGCTGTTATGGGCTGTGTAGTCAATGGTCCCGGGGAGGCCAAAGAAGCTGATATCGGCCTAGCAGGTGGTAATGGAGTCGGAATTATATTCAAGAAGGGAAAGTTGTATAAAAAAGTAAAAGAAGAGGAGCTGCTTGCTGCTTTTCTGGATGAGTTAAAGAAAATAGAGCAGAACCAATAATGGTGGCGTCGTAAAAACTTTTCACCTGCCTTGTTGCTTCATTTTTCGTTTAATTGCTAACGTACCCTGGTACGCAGTAATTAAACAAAAAATACGCGCTTCGCGCCTGCAGGAAGTGTTCAAAGAGTGCATCTGAATTTTTTCAGAGTTACTGCTTCCCTACTTAACC
Organism: Desulfobulbaceae bacterium; assembly: GCA_026988015.1. GTDB lineage: Bacteria > Desulfobacterota > Desulfobulbia > Desulfobulbales > Desulfocapsaceae > Desulfocapsa. The sequence continues at coordinate 25,778 of JALSMA010000050.1, forward strand.
ATCGGTTATTTTAGGTTTTTACGTAGCTATTAATAATAGGCATAGAAAAATGAGATATTCACAATCACTGATTCCAACACTTAAAGAAACTCCGGCCGAGGCCGAAGTGGCCAGTCATCGTCTCCTGCTCCGTGCCGGATATATCAGGAAACTCACCGCTGGTATCTATACGTATCTTCCCCTTGGTCTTGCCGCCGTTCGAAAGGTCGAAGGAATTGTGCGTGAGGAGATGGCCCGGGCTGGCGCTCAGGAACTCCTGATGCCTATGGTTCAGCCAGCAGACCTCTGGCATGAAACCGGACGTTATGAAAAATATGGTCCGGAGTTGCTCAGATTTGTTGATCGTCATGATCGGGAATCCTGCCTGGGTCCAACCCATGAAGAAGTCATCACCGATCTGGTTCGACGTGAGATACGATCCTACCGTGATCTGCCGAGAAATCTGTTTCAGATTCAGACAAAATTCCGCGATGAAATCAGGCCCCGTTTCGGTTTAATGCGTGGTCGTGAATTTATTATGAAGGATGGCTACTCTTTTGATGTGGATGATGTAGCGGCGGGTGAATCGTATCGGAAAATGTATGATGCCTATAAACGGATATTCAGTCGTTGTGGGTTGGATTACCGGCCGGTTGAGGCCGATTCTGGAACCATCGGCGGCAGTTTCTCTCATGAGTTTATGGTGCTTGCAGATACCGGGGAAGATACCTTGGTGATTTGTAGCAACTGTGACTATGCGGCAAATAGTGAGAAGGCAGCAGTAACCGCTCCTCCTGCAGATGAAAGCCCCATGCTTGAACTGGTAAAAGTTGAAACTCCTGGTAAGCGAAAAGTTCAGGTGGTCTGCGACTTTATGGATATTGAGCCGCAACAGCTTGTTAAAACCATGGTGTATCAGGCGGGGGAGGAAGTGGTTGCAGTTCTTGTCCGTGGAGATCGTGAGGTACAGGAGGTCAAGCTGAAAAATTTGCTGGGTGCTGTTGAAGTTACAATACTTGATGACAAAGGAGTTTTCGACGCAACTGGTGTTCCCACTGGGTATCTTGGTCCTGTCGGGATCAAAGTCAAACTGGTGGTTGACAATGAAGTAGCTGCCATGCGCAACTTTGTAACTGGAGCCAATGAAAAGAACTATCACTTTAGAAATGTGAATATGGGACGTGATTTTGATGCCTTTGCTGTGGCTGATTTGCGACAAATCAACTCTGAAGATCCCTGTCCCGAATGTGGCAGTGACCTTGTCATGAAAGAGGGGATTGAGGTTGGTCATGTTTTCAAACTGGGAACCGGCTATTCAAAAGCCATGAACGCAGTTTTTCAGGACAGTGACGGACAGGATAAACCCATGGTGATGGGATGTTACGGTATCGGAGTGAGTCGTATTGTGGCTGCGGCCGTTGAACAGAACCATGATGAAAACGGAATGATTTTTCCCATGCCCCTGGCGCCCCTGCAAGTAATTTTACTTAATCTTGGCATTCATGATGAAAGTATCACTACAGTGGCCGAGAGTCTCTACCATGAGTTGCAGGAGAGGGGAGTTGAGGTGCTGCTTGACGATCGTGACGAGCGGCCCGGTTCAAAATTCAAAGATGCCGATTTGCTTGGTATTCCGCTACGGATAACCGTTGGTAAACGTTTCACGAAGGATGGTGTGGTCGAGCTTCGCAAACGTGCCGGTGGAGAGGTTGAGGAGTTGAAACCTGAGCAGATAGGCGATAGGATTGTGACTTTGATTAGCGACGGCATGCTTGCAGGATAATTGAGACTCAGATAACGGTGTTTGGACAGCATCAGTTGTTTCAGGCCTGAGCGAGGGATAATGGAAAGAGAACTCACCACTATGGTGAATCAGGACGGTTTGAAAATTCTGACCAGGAGTTATCTTCATGGGATTGATCTGTCTGCCATAGATAAGGCCTGGGAGCTTGCTGTCTCTGTTCATACCGATAAAAAACATTTTTCCGGTAGCCCATATCTCGACCATACCCTGCATGTTGCCTCTACTCTGGCATCCATGCACCTTGATCTTGATACCGTTGTGGCGGGTCTGCTCCATGGTGTCTTGAAAGAGGGGGTAAAACTCGACGATCTTCGTAACAAGTTCGGGGAGGGTGTTGCTAGAATTGTTGATGGTTGTACCCGTATTGCCAATGTACATTACAATTCTAAGCTGACTCATCAGGCGGATAATGTCAGAAAGATGCTTCTGGCGATTGCCTCTGATGTGAGGGTTTTACTTGTTAAACTTGCTGACAGGCTCCAGGACATGTGTCTACTCGATGCTGTTCCTGCGGAGAAACAGCGTGAAATCGCCAGTGAAACCAGGGATCTTTATGCACCACTGGCGTCCCGTCTGGGAATCGACTGGATGAAGCGTGAGCTTGAAGATCTTTCCTTCCAGTATCTCCATCCTGATGAATACCTTGATCTTGTCACAAGGCTTGAGAGTTCGCTTGAGGAGAGGCAGAGGTATGTTGATGAGGTTATCTCCATATTTCATGACAAGCTTGCCGAAAGTAATGTAAGACCCACCAGGATTATTGGCAGGCCAAAACATCTCTATTCCATTTATAAAAAACTTATTGCTCAGAAAATCCCCCTGGAAAGAGTGTATGACAAGGTGGCTTTTCGTATTATTGTCAACACCGTAAAAGAGTGTTATGAGGCCTTGGGAGTGATCCATGCCAACTGGTCTCCTGTACCCGGCAGAATCAAAGACTTTATCTCCACCCCTAAGGCCAACAATTATCAGTCCATGCATACAACCGTGGTTGGTCCAAGAGATCATTTCATCGAGATCCAGATTCGTACTGAAGAGATGGATCGTGTTGCGCTTGAAGGTGTCGCTGCCCACTGGGCATACAAGGAAGGGCAGAATGCCTCTGATAATGATGCCAAGCTTTTCAAAGAGCTGAAACGTCTGGTTAAAACCCTGCAGGAGGTTGAGGATCCCAGGGAGTTTCTTGAGTCTGTTCACGGTGAACTGTATGCGCCTGAGGTGTACGCTCTTACGCCGGCGGGTGAGGTGAAAGAGTTTCCCATCAACTCAAGTCCCATCGATTTTGCATATTCCATCCATACGGAGGTAGGTGATCATTGTGTGGGGGCAAAGGTCAATGGTAAGCTTGTCCCTCTTAAGTATGCGATTCAAAACGGTGATATCATAGAGATCGTCACTTCCAAGAATCAGCGACCGCGTCGTGGCTGGCTGGAACTTGTTAAAACTAGTCGGGCAAGATCACGTATTCGGTCCTGGCTGCGTAGAGAAGAACGTGAAAAAGCGTTGAATCTTGGGCGTGAGATCTGCGAAAAAGAGATCAGGAATTACGATACCACGTTGAAAAAACTTGTTAAAAGTGGTCATGTAAAACTTCTTTTAAAAGACCTGCACTGCAATTCCCTTGAAGACATGCTTGCTAAAGTGGGAAGTGGGACGATAACCATCCCTCACTTGGTCAGGACTCTTCAGCCACCCGAGATACGAAAAGAGATTGAGGAGCAGAAATCCGTTGAAGATGGAATCGTTGTTGAAAAACAGTTGGCTTCCCATGCTGCACGAAAAAACGGGAGTACAGGTCCGGCCATTCATATTGACGGTGTGGATGATGTGATGGTTAAAATAAGTCGCTGCTGCAACCCGGTTCCCGGTGACCCCATCATGGGCTTTATTACCAATGGCCGTGGGGTTTCTGTGCATAAGACGAAGTGTAGTAACCTGCTGGCCACGGATCCGCAGCGTTGGATTGATGTTGAGTGGTCTACAAATCAGGAGAGCAGTCATCGAGTTGAAATACAGGTCAGTGCCGAGAATGGTAAAGGAGTCTTTGCTGCAATCAGTACTGCCATAAGTAGTGATGATGCGGATATTGTAGAGATATCAGCCCGCACGACACCAGCTGACACAGCTGATTTTTATATAGTTGTTGAGGTTGGGGGCCTGGAACATCTGCAGAGAGTATTACAGCATCTGCGTCAAATGGAGCAGGTTATCACGGCGCGCAGGATATAGATAAATATACCTCGAATCTGTGAATGTCCGATGGTGATGTCGCCAGTTTTTTTTCATTACATACCAGATAGTGAAAAGCATGTAAGGATTTAGGCTGTTATAGAAAGCAATCGCGAGGCCGTCACGGAATTCAGGTGTACGGACAAAATATATTATCGAGGGTGAGTTTGGCGGATTCGTTTCCGGATCATAGGTTAATTATTGCTCAAGGGGGAAGAATGTGAGGGAAAATATAACTGCAATGTATGCCAGGAAGAATTTTGGTCGTTTATTGGATAAGACAGCTCTTCTTGGGGAATCGTACATCATTGAGCGTGCAGGGCGTCCTATGGCTGCCCTTGTTTCCATTGATCAACTTGCCAGTAGTAAGGCTGATGCGGGAGCGATGGAAGACGCTCTTGAGAAGCTTATAAAAAAAATAAAGGGCCCCAAATCCAAAAAACTTGAGAAAGCCATTGCTGAGGCCAGGGAAGCAGCGGCCGGGCTTACCAGATAGCCAGGATTTCCATGCAATTCTGCCAGGTGTGCGGTAATGACATTGATTCCCTGACAGTTCTCTGTCCTTTTTGCGGTAGCCGCCAGGAGCATGAGCCGAGTCAGACTGTCGGAACTGAGTTTCGTCAGAAAACGATCAATCTGGAACAGGGACTTCCAACAGTAGACCAGGCACTGAACCGCCTTCAGCAAGAGGTCAGTGCCGCCCGGCTGGAGCAGATTCGTCTCCTTACCCTGATTCATGGTTATGGATCGAGTGGCAAGGGGGGGAGCATTCGCCAAGAGTGCAGGAAACTCCTTGATTATCTTTTGAACAGTGGTGACATCTGTGCTGTCATTTATGGTGAAAATTTCAACCGCCGCCACGGATTTGTCAAGCAACTTTTGAGACGTTTTCCACGCTTAGCAACGCATCCGCATCTCAATAACAGGAACAGGGGGATTACTCTTGTTCAACTCTTTTAGGATTCCTCCATGCACTATCCTTGCAGGATACGAAAGAGTGCTTATTTATTAACTTGGGAAGATAAAAATGATATCCTGTTACTTATTATTTAAAGGAGTTTGTAGATGAAACGTATTGCTGGTTTAGTCCTTACAGTCTGTCTGGTTGTTCCTACCTCTGGTATTGCCTCAGGTTCTGAAAATGACAATACTGAACTGAAAACATTTAAAGAAAAGCTCAGTTACAGTATGGGGATTGATATGGGTACTTATCTTAATGGAATCAATGAGGAGCTTGATTTTGAAACGTTACAGCTTGGTCTGAAAGATGGTTTTGAGGCCGGTCAGCCACGCTTGACTCCAGAGGAGATGCAGGCTGTGCAGCAGGAGTTTGCAGAGCAGATGAGAGCAAATCAGGCAGAGCAGGTGAAGGTTCTGCAGGAAAAAAACAAAAAAGAAGGCGATGCATACCTCGCTAAAAATAAGAGCAGAAAGGGTGTTATTGTCACAGCCAGTGGGTTGCAGTATGAAGTTATTACAGAAGGTACCGGTGCTCGACCAACTGCTGATGATACAGTGAAGGTACACTATAAAGGCACCATGATTGACGGAACCGTTTTTGATGACTCCAATAAACGTGGAGAGCCTGCAGTGTTTGGGGTGACTCAGGTTATTCCAGGATGGAGTGAGGTCCTCCAGTTGATGAAAGAGGGTGCAGAGTATCACGTGGCCATTCCACCTTCTCTTGCCTATGGAGAACAGGGAGCGCCGCCGATGATTGAACCAAACTCAGTGCTGGTGTTTGACGTTGAGTTGATTTCCATTGAGAAAGGGGCAAAAGAGTAATCCAGTTGTATCTCAACAGAGACTCAAAATGGCAAAAAAGAAGTGTTGCAGAAAGATTGAAAAAAAAGGCTATTGCTGTAAAAGCTGCCCCCTTTTTGAAGTGTCGAAAAAGAAAAACAAAAAAGATAAAAGAAAGGCCAGAAAAAAGGTCAGAAAGAAGTGAAATATACAGTACGGGAAAGCCCTGAGAGCATTTGCTCCAGGGCTTTTTTTATGTTTGTAACAGTATGGTATAGTGAGAGAAGCAGGGAGCATGTTCTTTTTTTATAGTGGTAAATTTTCAAGGCGGGAGCTGAAAATATTTGCTATGGTGTCTAAGATGTAGTCAGTTTACCAAGCACTCATATTTAAAAGATTACCTGAGTCTGTGAGCGTGTGATGGGAGGCAAATGATTTTTTTTTAAACATATCTGGATGTAGATTTTATATTTGTATTTCAGAATGTTGTTTAAAATAATAACCATAAAGCCGTCACGGATTAAGGAATTATTCTGGAGTTTGTATGAAGATCAGTCTCAGTGTGGATCAGGAGCTCTGTAAAAAATGTTACGCATGTATTGCGGAATGTCCTTTTGATCTGATAAATAAAGATAAGGAAGAATTTCCGCAGTTGCGGAAAGCAGCGGTTAAGAAATGTATCAGATGTGGGCACTGTATGGCGGTTTGTATGTCCGGCGCCCTTGATATAAGCATCTCTCCCCTGACTACAAGCCCTTCTGTTGATAAGAGTTTGTTGCCAGATCCTGAATCTGTGAGTCATTTTCTAAGCAGCCGTCGTTCCATCCGTACATACCGGAAGAAGGTTGCTGACCATTTAGTCCTCAGACAGATACTCGAGGTGAGTCGTTATGCGCCCAGTGCCCATAATTGTCAGCCCGTTCACTGGATAATGGTGGAGAACCCTGCCGAGGTGAGGCGCCTTGCAGGATTTGTGGTTGAATACATGCAGAGTTTGAAGCTGTTTCCTGGGTTGACCCGGGCATGGGGCCAGGGGGTTGATAAGGTTCTTCGCGATGCCCCGCATCTGGCCATTGCCCATGCCGATCCCGCTGCCAGTCAACATCCCATTGAGGACTGTTCTTTGGCGACTGCGTATCTTGATCTTGCGGCGCATAGCCGTGGGCTTGGCAGTTGCTGGGCTGGATTTCTGGTGCAGGCTATTCATTTCAAGTATCAGCCGCTTCTTGATGCCCTGGATCTCCCGGAAAACCATGAGGTCTATACTGCTCTCATGCTTGGGTATCCCAAGTATCGTTATAGTCACATCCCTCAGCGTGACGATTTGAAAGTTACCTGGAAATAAGTCTGCTCTGCTTTGCTCCCGAATCCGTGAGCATTTGATGGTGATGACATGATTTTTTTTTGGATGGTTTCTTCCGGCAATGGGTCTGGGCTGAGTGTTCAAAGGGGACATTGCCGATTCTCCATAAAAAGCACAGGATCTTGTTCTTCCTGGTAGAACTGGTGGAAGGTTATTTTGTCAGCAGGTCATAGGAAGCCGCCTGTAGTCCCTCGAGTAGCACAAAGCGGCCGAGGGACTCCACGGGGCATGGAAATGATGCCAGAAATAGAGGGTTGTCGCAGAGGCCGCCGGAGAGGTAAAGTTTGTCAGGACGTTTGGCAAAATTGTAGGCATTCACAGCGATACCTTTCACAAATTTTGCAACGGCACTCTCTTCACTTTCACCACTCACTACAGCATCAAAAATGTGGCTCATACCCAGCACCCCACAGGTTACTGAAAAAGATGTTTCAGGTACCGGGATTTGGGAAAAATCCAGAGTGTAGTATTTTTCAAGTAGTTCGATGGTAAATCCCATGGAGGCGCCACATTCGGCGTTCCATCCCATGTCTTTTATTTTGGCCCCGCTGTATTTAACATATTTTATGTCACGGCTGCCACAGTCAAGCAGGGTGAAAGATTCCTCGTTAATGAGCGTAAGCCCTCCCCTTGCCAGTGCTGTGAGTTCATTTACATAGTGGTTGGCATAGCGTTTACCGTTATGGCCGGTTGCAATGGCGACCCTCATGCTGCGATCAATTGATTTTGTGGCGATAAGACGGGGGGAAGCATCTGATTCTGTGTCCAGAAGTTTGCAGTATGATGTTCCAAAGTCGGCTAGCAGCATGGGCAGTCCGGGGTTCAGATTCTGGAAAGTTCAAGAAATGCTTGAATCTTTGCTTTGACACTGTTTCCTGCTGTGACATCACAGTCAAGGTAGAGAGCATAGGGGTGTTTTCCTGCGAGATGGCGTGCCAGTGCAGTTTTGGCACAAAAAGACTGGGCAAAAAATACTGTGGGAACACTGGGGTTGAAATGAAGTTCGAGTTCCATGTTGTCAGGGGTCTTGTTTTCCATACATCGAGCCCAGCCATAGACGTGGGTGGTGTCTGGGAAGAGTTCAAGCAGGGAAAAATCCCTGGGAGGGACTCCCCAGAATCCGGCCGTTACCTTACAGGGGGGGATCTTCCTGTAAGGATCGGGGGTTTGAACAGAAGCTGTGATGGCCGCCATCTTCTGTATCAGCCCCATCTTGGATTTACACAGAGGACTTCCGAAGTTATGGGAGTCGCAGTTCTTTGTTCTGATAACCTTACAGTCTGGCAGGATATCGCTAAGGACTGTCGCCGTATGAACAGCGCAGTCACATTTTCCGGCTCCCGTATCGATATAAATGATCTCCGGGGTAACGGCCAGGCTGTTGGATATGACGGTGCGGAGAATACCACAGTAGACCCTGGGCAGAAAAGGGGATGCTGTTTCAATATCGATTTGTCCCTGGGGTTCATCAAGGTCAAATATTTCATATCTAGGTTCTGCCAGTTTTTTTATAACCTCAAGGGGGGGGACTCCAACGATACCGACACGTATTTTCTTCGTTGTGGCACGCATCAGGTTCCCTGTTTGTGCAGAAGCGTAAAGCCACTGATACCAAAGATGACATGAATGAGTATTGCTGCAAGCAGGGGCGAGATATAGTCCACCCGGGCCAATGACTGAAGGGCTCCCCATATTCCCCAGGCAAAAAAGGCGATACCACAACTTACCGGAATGGCAACAGAGAGATCTTTTCCCCATTTTTTGTAGGAGATCAGGAGTACTGGAAGTCCAAGGAAAAGTAATGGAATACCAAGCAGAGTGTAGGAGATTCTGCTATAAAAATTGGTTTCTGCAACGATTGTTTTGTTCCGGGTATCCTGATTGTGCATGGCTTGAAAAAGTTCTGTCAGGGAGAGCTCGGCTGCTTGATATTTTGGGACAAAGAAAAAGAGCGGGCTTTCAGGAAAGGGAAATTTCTTGTAGGAGAAAAGGGTGGTACTATAATCATCAGGAGTGGTTTTTTCATGAATCTGTCCATCGATTAGATGCCATCCCCTGTCGTCATACATTGCTTTGTTGGCAGCAATGAGAGTCTCCAGTTTGTGATCTTTGTTCCACTTGGAATAGGAAAAATCAAAAAACACATTTCGGTTGGGATAGGGTCTGGTGAACGAGTAAAACCCCTCTTTACCCTTATAATAATAGCGGCCGTTTCGGTAAATCCCAAGGGGCACCATGCCCTTGACATTTTCATACCAGATGGTGTTAGTTGCTTCAATGGTACGTGGCAACAGCCATTGGGCCATGGCTAGAAAAAGCATGGTGAAAATTACCGCACCGATGAGGATGGGGTTTACTATGGTTCGAAGGTGGATGCCTCCTGCCATCATCGCTGTGAGTTCTCTATTATGGTTAAGCATTCCAAGGGTGATTACCCCCGAGAGCAGGATAAGTATCGGGCCAAGCATATCGACGATAAAGGGAATGCTCAGCAGGAAAAACTTAAAGACCAGGGTGATGGATTTGCCTGCCTCCATGAAGTTATCGATTTTTTCAAAAAAGTCGATGAGGACATAGATTGCGACAAATGCAGCGGCCACAATGAAAAAAGTTCTGGCAAATTGAGCAAGAATATAGCGATTTAGAAGGGTCACAACTATTACCAGCGGATGAAACGATGGGCCAGCAGAAAACCTGCAGCCACCATCCCAAGCCCGAATATATTTGAGATAGCAAGATATGAAAATGCCTGGATATGTTCACCCATTTTGAAAAGCTGTACAGTTTCCCGTGCAAAGGTTGAAAAAGTTGTAAAACCTCCGAGGAAACCGGTAAAGAGGAACAGCCTGAATTCATTGCTGATGGTAACCCTGTCAAACAGTGACCAGAGGATACCGATGAGCAGGCAGCCAAGCAAATTTGCAAGGAAGGTTCCTGTTGGAAAGCTATGGGTGTGGTAATCCCCTGCAACCAGGGCAATTAAATACCGTCCAACTGATCCGAACGCTCCACCAAGAGCCACTGCAAATATTTTTTCCATCCCGTTTGAGATTTCGTTTAAATAGGGTATGTTTCTGTAATTGAAGCTGGCTTGCAGTAGGTAACATCATCGCCGATGAACGTCAAGTAGAAGGCGTAGTTCAGGAGAGAAGAGGTATTGTACAATATGAAGCCCCTGGTATGTTTAATACAGGTTGAAGCGCAGCCTCCGGCGCTGCATGATAATACCGCGGATCTGGATCGTCTCCAGCTGGCACTGCAGAATGCTCTTGCCGATGGTCGCTCTGTTTCTATCCCCTATAGAGCTATGGTCTATGTCAGTCGCGGCTTTCGTGGTGCAGGGTTTTGCGGTTGGGCCCTGCTGAACAATCTGGAGCAGGGATGGGAGGTGGTGGGTTTTTTTAACGAGAAACCGTTGAATATTCCCGCCATGGCTCTTGATCTCGGAACAACTCACCTTGAGGCTTCACTGCTGAATCTTCAGACTGGTGAGCTGATGTCAGAGGGAGACTGTGAAAATACCCAGATTGCCTTTGGCGCAGATATCCTCAGCCGCATTCATCACGGCACCACTTTACGGCGACAGCAGAAGCCCCTTCCTGACGACTTCCTGGATCCAGGACTTGCTGAGCTTCAAAAAACAATTATAACTGCAGTCAATGAGCTTGCAGAAGTACTTGTTCGGCGGGCAGGACTTGAAGTGTGGGAGATTCGCGCTCTGGCAGTATCAGGTAATACTACCATGGCTCACCTGTTTTTGGGGATGGATCCCTATCATCTCTGTCGGGAACCTTATATCCCTCTCTTCAACAGAGCGCCAGTGATATCCGGCAGGGACATAGGGCTGACCATTCATGCAATGGCTCCTGTGTGGATCATGCCGTCTGTGGGGAGCTATTTTGGCGGGGATCTGATTTCAGGAATACTGGCCTCTGGAATGGCAGAATCTGATAAAACCAGGATGCTTATAGATGTTGGAACCAATGCTGAAGTGGTTCTTGGAAACAGTGAGTGGCTGATAGCCTGCGCCGGTGCTGCCGGCCCGGCCCTTGAAGGTGGGGTGGCCAGAATGGGAATGCGGGCAGGACCCGGTGCCATTGAGTATGTCTCCATTGACCCCGTAAGCTATGAGGTGAGTTACCGTACCATTGGCGAAGTAGCTCCGAAGGGCATCTGCGGCTCGGGCCTGATTGATCTTGTGGCTGCGCTCTATCTCACGCGGATGATAGATATCCGTGGTAAGTACAGGGATCCTGACACTGAAAAAGATCCATTACGGGCAGATTTTATGAAAAAGCATCTTGTCGCTGTTGATGATGGGTTTGTGTTTGTGCTGACAGGGAATGTAGAGTCAGGGATTACGGATCAGGTGGTTCTTGAGCAGGTAGACCTGGATGCTATGATTCGTTCCAAGGCTGCAATGTATGCAATCCTGACTACCTTGATCAACCAGGTGGGACTGGAGTTTGATGAACTTGAAGAAATAACGGTCGCCGGGGCCTTTGGACGTCATATTAAACCGCAGAGTGCCATGACTCTTGGTATGCTCCCGGATCTGCCGCTTTCCACCTATCGTGCCATCGGGAATAGTTCTCTTCGCGGTGCAGAAAAGGTGCTTCTTGATCGTGACGCCCGTCTGGCCTGTGAACAAATCGTTTCCTCCATCACCTATCTTGAGCTCAATGTGAATCAGGAATTTATGATTCGTTTTTCAGGGGCTCATTTTATTCCGCATACTGATCCTTCTTTTTTTCCTTCAGTTCCATCGTTTAGAGAGACGGACAAGTAAGTTATGCTACTGTTCTGCAGACTTGCATTCTTGTGAAATACTGTGCTATACTTCCAGATGTCATTTTAGACATTTGACTGGAACTACCTTGAGAACGGGTGGTGCTTATATGGATTGTATTTAATTTGTGGCGGAGTTTCCGAGAGACTAGAGTTCTTTTCTGAAAACATCTGCCCGGATACAAATAATGAAAGGAACTGCAGAGCAGCCTGGTTCAGTAAGGTTATGAGAGCTGACTGTTGCAGTGCTTTACATGGCAAAAAAAACTGTTAAGAATTGTCACATAGGGGCACGGAAAAGTGCCCGGGATCGCCTCCAGGGGTTTTGGGAGGTTTTCAGTAGGGAAGATGAAGTTCTTGTCTGTATTAATGCTGATCCGGATGCACTGGCCTGTGCACTTGCCATCAAACGCCTGTTGCGCTATCGTGTGAAATCGGTGGTGGTGGCTCATCCCAATGAGATTCGCCGGCTGAATAACGTGGCCATGGTAGAGCGACTGAAGATTCGCCTGGAGCGCCTTGGGAATGTCAGGCTACAGGAATTCAGTAAGAAAGTTCTGGTTGATTCGCAACCGGGGCACCTTCCTGTATTTGAAAAAATTAAGTTTGATGCCATCATTGATCATCATCCACTCACCAGTGGATATGAGACCACATTTGTTGATATTCGCCCCCAGTACGGTGCCTGCTCCACAATGCTGGTGGAATATCTGCGAGCCGCAGGTCTGAAGCCTTCAGTTGCTCTGGCAACGGCTCTTTTTTATGCAATAAAGGTGGACACCCAGGATTTTTCAAAACAGTCGGTACTGGCAGACGGCATCTCATTTCGCTATCTCTTTAATATTGCCAACCGAAATCTGGTGAAGAAGTTTGAGCTGACCGATCTACGTCGTTCGGAACTCAAATATTTTAACGTCGCCCTTAATAATCTGATTTACACCAAGGGACGTTACTACACCCATCTCGGTAAGGTGAGAAGTCCGGATATTCTTGTTAATATTGCTGATTTCCTTAATCATGTTGATGAGATTGACTGGGTTCTTGTATCAGGTATTCACGGGGAAAAACTGGTGGTGATTTTTCGCTGTGACGGCTATCGAAAAAGTGCCGGAAAACTCGCAGAACGGATTTTTGCCGACGTGGGTTCAGCCGGAGGTCATAAAGAGGCAGCAAGGGCCGAAGTGCCCTTGAAGAATCTTTCACTTGGTGATAAGGAATTCTCCACCAAGACGTTAAAACGTTTGGCAACCAGGTATATGAAGTAGCAGATAGTGTCATAAAAAATACTCAATGTATCCAATGGTGAATAATGCTAAAGCCTTCCACACTTGCAATGATTCTTGCTGGTAGTCGTGTCGATAAACTGAATGTCTTGACATATTATCGTCCAAAGTCGGCTATTCCCTTCGGTGGTTTTGCAAGGGTCATCGATTTTCCCCTGAGTAATCTTCTCCATTCTGGAATTGAGCAGGTTGCCATTCTTTCCCAGTATCGCAGTTATTCTCTCATAAATCATATCGGCACAGGAGCTGCTTGGGATATGATAGGCCGCAACCGTGGCGTGTCCATTCTTCCCCCGTTTAAAGACAACAGTGACAGCAAAGATCATGCTGACTGGTATCGTGGCTCGGCCGATGCTGTTTATAAAAATCTCGATTTTGTAAAATATCACGATCCCGAGGAAATCCTGATCCTTTCCGGTGATCATATTTATAAGATGGATTATCGGGATATGATAGCGTATCATCATAAGAAAGATGCAGACCTGACTATTGCCTTTGTGCAGGTTGATAAGGCCAGGGCGCATCGTTTCGGTGTTGCTGTTATCGATTATGAGGACGGTGAAACCGGGGGACGGATAACAGATTACCGGGAAAAGCCCGAGCAGCCAGAAACGGACTGGGCTTCACTTACCGTTCTCGTTTTTAAACCTGAAGTTCTTTATCAGGCTCTGGAAGAAAATCAGCAATCCGCATCGTTTGAGTTTGGAAGAGATATAATTCCCGAGCTCATGGCTGCAGGAAAGAAGATCTATGGGTACAAATATCGTGGGTACTGGGGGTATACCGGTACTGTCAGTGAATACTGGCAGGCAAATATGGACCTGCTGGGGGAAAATCCCTCCATTGATATGGAGGCATGGGGCCTGCGTACCAATATGGAGCACAGGGGGATCCGGGATGCCCAGCCGGCACTGGTGTTTGACGGAGCAGAAATAGAGAATAGTCTGGTATATAATGGTTGTGTGATTGAAGGGCGAGTGAAAAATTCTATCCTGTTTCCCGGAGTTGAGGTGGGGCCTGGAGCCGTGGTTGAAAATTCTGTACTGTTTTTCAATAACCGTGTCGGGGCCGATTGCCGTTTGGATAAAGTGATCACAGATGTAAATTGTGTGTTTGGAAAAGATGTCTGTGTTGGTTCCGGTACTGGAAGTGAGGCAGGGCAGGTAACCGTTGTCGGCTGGAACAATCATATACCTGACAGCACAGTTATCGGGGAAGGGGCGACGGTTTATCCCAATATAACTGTTGAGCAGTGGTCGGAAGCGAAAGGCGTGGGTGTTGGAGAGGTGCTGAAATGATTCTCAAAAAAGAGGCTCTGGTCCTTCTCCTGGCAGGAGGTGTTGGCAGCAGACTCAATATTCTGGTGCAGAGTCGGGCAAAACCAGCTGTTCCTTTTGCAGGGCACTATCGTATTATCGACTTCAGTCTAAGCAATGTGATGAATTCAGGCCTCACAAAGGTTGGAGTGCTCACTCAGTACAAGCCGCTGTCTCTTATGAGACACCTTGGGATGGGAGAGGCCTGGGATTTTACCGGGCGCAGCCGTGGGGTAAAAATATTGCCCCCTCACACAGGGTTTAAAGACTCTGACTGGTATCGTGGCACAGCTGATGCAGTGCGGCAGAATATCGATTTTCTGGAAAAGAACCCATCTGATGAGGTTGTTTTGCTGTCAGGAGATCACATATACAATATGGATTTTCATGCCATGCTGGAATATCATCGTTTCAAGAAGGCTGATGTGACAGTGGGGATGATGGTGGTTCCCATGAGTGAGATTTACCAGTTTGGGGCAGGGATCATTGATGAGCAGAATCGGATCATTGACTGGGAGGAAAAACCTGAGCATCCTAGGACGAACCTGGCCTCCATGGGAATCTATGTATTTGATTATAAATACTTGCTTGACTCATTGTATCGGGATCGTGAAGAAGTGGACTTTGGCATGCACATACTGCCTCGTGCCATTGATAACGATGATGTGTTCGCCTATCCTTTTTATGGTTACTGGCGTGATGTGGGAACCATTCAGTCCTATTGGGAAGCGAATATGGATGTGATCAGGCGTGACAGTGACATCTCCCCTGCTGAGTGGGGCATTCGGACCAATATTGAGGCAGATGGTCGTTCAGCAGATCGGCCATCTGCCCGTTTTGGAAGTGAGGCTCGAGTCAGCAACTCCATGATTTCAGCAGGTTGTATTATAAAGGGGACTGTGGAAAATTCTGTTCTGGCACCTGGCGTTGTGGTGGCGGAGGGTGCTGTGGTGAGGGATTCAATACTTTTTGCGGATTGTCATGTGGAAAAAAACAGTGTTGTGGATCTGACCATCTGTGATAAACGGGTCAGGATAGCAGGGGATGCGGTGGTTGGTTCGGGCAGCAACCATGATATCCCCAATATCAAAGAACCCAAACATCTCTACACCGGAATATCACTCATTGGCAAGGAAGCTGTTATTCCATCGGGGCTGAGTATCGGCCGTAACTGTATTGTTAATTCTCAGACTGAAGAGGCCGCTTTTTCCTCAAAAGAGATTGGTGACGGAGAAACGGTCTGATCTAAAAGATATTGCGTTTTCATCCTGCTCAGGTATAGTCCTGAGCCCTACCCGCCCGCGTAGCTCAGGGGATAGAGCACAGGATTCCTAATCCTGGTGTCGCAAGTTCGATTCTTGCCGCGGGCACCAGTTTTTGAAAGGGGCAGACAGGCAGAAGGCGCTTGTCTGCCCCTTTTCTTTTTTGTTGCCCCCACTTGTTTTTGATTGATACGGCAACATAGCATCAGGTGTTTGTTAAAACCATGATACCAAAGATACCATCATCACCGTCCCTTTACGGCGCCCAGGCAACATCTACCGGGGTGGGGGGACTTATTCCCGGTCAGCTACAGTTTATCCCGGGGAAAATTTTCTCAGCCACCGTGATGGAAAGCCATGGTCAGAATTCTTTTACCTTAAAGGCCGGAGACCTGCAGTTTTCGGTACAATCCAGTCTCTCTCTTGCAAAAGGGGAGCAGTTTCAGGTTCAGATCTTGAGGTCAGACCCGGTTCTTGAGTTGCAGAAGGTTGACAGCGGCCTATCTGCACAGATTCGAAACAGTCTCTCGCTTGTGGCAGAGGCCATCAACGTTAAACCTCTCTTCCAGAGTCTGCAGAGTAGCTTATTCCCGTCTCCAGAGTTACAGGGTAGTGGCTCGTCTCTTCCGGTAACTCTAGCTCTTCTTTCCCTTTCAGCGACGGTGCAACAACAACCAGCAGCGCAGCAACAAAATCAGCATGCAGCCTTGCAGAAACTGGATTCTATCGTGCTTGCAGAAATGGTCCGTCAGGGAGATTACCGGGTCCAGGCAATAGTTGTAGAAAAAGTGGGTACAGATAGCACATTGTTCCGGATAAATGGTGAATCCCTTGTTCTAGAAGGGCGCATTGGAGCTGATGCCGGGCAGACAAAAGTACTGCATCTCCAGTCTCTGCAACCGGTGGTAACATTTCTTCCTGTGAACACCGAGGGCAATGTTAATAAAAATCAACCTCTGGTTCTGGCTAAAGAAGGACAATCGTTACCCGCCCTTGTAAAAGCACTGCAACTGCCACTTTTTACCGGATTAGACAGGCTGCAGGCCACCCAGCAGCAGTTACTGCATAATTTGCAGAGTTTCAAACCTGAAGAACTGCAGAAGCCGGGTTCTGGGGAGATATTGAAGTCAAATCTTGAACACCTGGGGCTGCGCTCCGAGGCTCTGGTGGCTGCGGGCAGGAGCCAGGAGGCTGCGGGTCATCTCAAGACGGTTCTTGCTGAAGTGATGAAGGTTTTCCAGGGTCAGGAAGATATCAGTGGTGCCGCAGGACGACTACTGTCGATACTGGAAAATAGTCAGTTGTTGCAGTTAAACCTTCAGAATCCCAATAACCTGCTTTTCCCACTACCCTTTTCATTCCTGGAAAAGGGCTTTCTGATGATTGAGCCGCAGGAGGAAAAACAGAGTAGCCAGGAACAGGAATATGATACTTACACCTGCACTCTGCATCTTTCCCTCGAAGGGCTCGGCAATGTTTGTGTCAGGTGTGCGCAGAGCAAAGAATCTGTCCGGATTGCTTTTTTTCTTGATTCAGAAGAAAAGGCTGGTTTTGTCTCCGGATTTGGTGAAGAACTGGAGCAGAGGATCAGCTCTGTTCCCCTTCTGGCCCTCAGTTTTAGCAGCGGGGCGGAATCGCCTGGAAATGCCCTGCTTCAGAACATTCTTAAGAAAGATCAGTCCGCTTTTAGTACCTATGTATAATATCCGTCCCGAGTTGCCTGGCTTTTTAGTTGTTTATGCCAGACTGCGTTGATATTTTTGTAATGTAACATGAATTTGTGACGGCTTTGTCATTGTCTGTTTGCTGACATAGCGAAATTGAATCGTAAAATACCTGAGATGGTATGTTAAAAAAACAGGCTCCATCGCCATCGCCCCCTCACGGGTTCAGGTGCAAGTAGACACTATCGCGTAAGGTGGCAATTCAGGGTGTTTGGTGGTGACTGAAAAAGGAATGTCTTTAGTAACAAACAGAATATAATTATAAACGTAAAACACACCGGGTAGATCTTCCTCTGGTGGTGGAGATTAGCGGGAAAGAGTATAGGGTACTGGACTGGTCCCTGGGTGGGGTGGGGATTGAGAATTTTTCCGTAGATACTGTTGAGGATAGGGGAAAGATCGGTGCTCACGTCATTCTTCCCATGCCAGATGCAGTGGTTTCACTACTGGTATATCTCGGATCTGTCAGTCAGCATGGCAAAAAACGGGGCTTAAGGTTGTAGGCCTAACGCATAAGCATCGTCGGTGCTGTGACACTATATAGAGCTTCCTCAATAAGTCATCCAGCTACAAGCTGAATGGATTTTACTGGCATGAGCCAGTCCGTAAATTTAGCCAATATTTTTACCAAAAGGGCCAATTGTACAAATCCAAGAGTCTTTTTGAG
>JALSMA010000051.1 GCA_026988015.1 Desulfobulbaceae bacterium
TTGTAACGTATCATGTGCAAGCCTTTTGTTGAGTATTGCTCTGTATGCTTGCATATAGTACTACCTTTTTAAAGTCTTTACTCTACAATAACAGTTGGTTGTGACTTTTTGAGGACAATCTAATTACCGACTCAACCACTTAATTTAACAGTATTTATTTTTTCTATTTTTTTTGTTTATTTCTTGCAATATTTCAACGGAACCTCTACCCTGCAATGCCAATCCGGAGGATAGGGCAATGCTGAGGAGCGACCCGAGGGCCGAGGTTGGTGCCATGTGGATGGGGGCCCGGCTGTCAACAGCAGACCGGGTCTTCCTCTTTATTCTCCATCCATTTGGCTTCAATGCGGTAAACCTCGGGGGTATGGGGACTGGCCCCCCATCCATAACCGACAGGAACTGGAGGTTATGTTTATTTCTTTTTCCTGCTTCGGTTTTTTGCTTTTTCAAGCCGGTAACTGTCGATATTCACCTCCAGAATAACAGAATGATGAACCAGCCGGTCTATTGCCGCAGCAGTGGCCATCGGGTCTTTAAATATTTTTTTCCACTGGGAAAAAAGAAGATTACTGGTGATCATTACACTGCTGCGTTCATAGCAATGGGTAAGCAGCGTAAAAAGGACCTCCATCTCCTCACGGCTTTGCTGTACATAACCGATATCGTCAATAAGAATGGCGTCATACCTGGAGAATTTCTTCAGGATTTTTGGTAATTCAAGCTCCCGTTTGGCAACAAGCAGCTCCTGAACAAGCATGCTGCAGGGGGTAAAGAAAAAACGTTTATCCCTGTTGATTAACTCCTGGCTAATGGCGCAGAGCAGATAGGTTTACCCGCTGCCTGGATTGCCAAAAGCAAGGATATTTTCGCACCTGTCCAGAAAGGATCCTTCCAGCAGACTATTGACCTGCGCGTTGATTCTTGCTGGCAGCCGTGATCGGTCAAAGGAGTCCAGGTTTTTTTCCAAAGGCAGTTTTGATTCCCGCAGATACCTGACAATGCGTTTTCTCCGCCGTTCTTCACACTCACGGGCCATGAGCTCCTGAAGACACCTCCATACCGGTAAGAAGCTGGTCATATCCTTTAAGGCATATTCCATCTATTTCCACGATGGCGTCGCGCTGCGCGCGACGCCATCGGCCCGAGCTGAGCGGAAACCGCTCCAACGCCATGATGGCTGACTTCTTTTAATGAACAATGGTGGGCAAAAAGAGCTCAGTCCCAATAGATGCCTGCTTGCTGATTCGCGGCCGCCATCAAGTCGCTGGAACGGAACCCAGCAGTGCTGTCACCCTGTACTTTCAGGCTGTTTTCTCGTCCATCCCGGATCTAGCTGCAGATCTTTCCCAGAGTCTTCCCCTGGCTTTAATATTTCTTCAATTCCTTCACCTGATTATCTGTGATCATTCCTTTTCCTCCTTGGAGAAACAGGAATAATCATTTCACAATTATCTGAGAAAAATAATTGTCGCTGATCATACGGAGCTCGACAACCGAACTTTTCACCTAGTGTCGATAAAAGGTAGACTTGGGAATGAGCATGGCATCACAAGCAGCCTTTTTGCCAACTATTTCGCTCAAAGAAACTGTGGCTGAAATCAGCTCGTTTCTCCGTTGTTGTTTTGAGGTATCCCCAGGATCTCGGAGATTTTTTTGAAAGTCTATGATGATCTCGGCCTGCTGTAACTTGTGGGAGAGTTGCTTGTTTTCCCTTTCAAGACGGGTTACTTCCCTGGCAAGAGGGCTGACCTTCTTAGGCTCTCTCCCTAGTTTCTTCAATGTAAGCCCGTCTAATACCCCTCCATCACGTTGACGGAGCCATGTATTGATATTGGAATGATAAAGGCCTTCCCGGCGCAACAAAGCAGCGATCTCTCCGAGAACAGAGCAGGCATCATATTCCTTGAGGATTCGAAGTTTATAGGCGACCGTATACTTCCTGCGAGGTTTTTTTCTCCGGCACTTCAGGATCCGGCGGCGATGAGTTGCCGGCCATTGATTTAACTCCAGTCGACCTACACTAATTTCACAAGGGGTAGGCGTTTCACTTACATTGACACAGGGGGTTATGAGTGCTGGTTTTTAGCGCACTGATTACAAGCTTCGCAAAACAAAAAAATGCATAAATGAGAATCCCAAGTACTCGATTCAGTTTACTTATTGTTGTTTTGCAGCCACAGGACTCTCTTCAAAACTCCCACCAAGTGCAAGGTGGAGATTAACTCGATTCACCAGACGCTGACCGGCAACATCCATCTCAGCAATGCGCGACGCAATCCATTTGTTTTCAATAGTTAAGACGTCAAGCAGAGTAATCTGACCAATCTCATGCTGCGCCATGGTCTGGTCGTACGCTATTTTATTTTCCCTCACCTCAACCTTCAGATATTCTTCCCGTTTAAGAAGATGTTCTTCAGTAGCAAGTGACTCTTCAACCTCTTTAAAGGCTCTAAGGGCTGCCTCGGCATAAGCAGCAATGGCGCCCTGCTGTACTGCCGTTGCTTTATCAACTTCAGCTTCAATGGCGCCTCCGGTATAAAGGGGGCCAAAAAGACCTGCACTTAAACCAGCAATGGCATCATTTATGGTGTTTAATCCTACTCCAAGGGTGAAATTGAAACGAGGGAGGTGGAGAAGCTCGGCCTCTTTCTGTTTAAAAAAAGCAGATGCAACCCGATGCTCGGCAGCAATAAGGTCAGGCCTGCGCTCCAGTATGGCAGAGGGAATTCCTGCTGGAATTGGCGGTGGCACAGCAACGAGTTTATCAGCTGTTTGCAGATCCGCATAGGGGTAACGCCCAAGCAACAGTTCAAGACTGCGCAGAGCTTTTTCAGAAGCAGATAATGCGTCCCGGGCAGCTTCTCCTGCAGATGCAGCAGCGCCACGAGCCAAGTGAACATCCCGTTTCGTTCCCTTACCGATATCCTCCATGGCAACGGCTACCTCAACTCGTTTTTGCTGGAGTTTCACCACATCTTCTGCAAACTGGTGCTGAAACTTTGCTGTGTTTGCCATAAACCAGCCATTGGCTACAGATGCTGCCAGAGATTGTCTGGCAAACTGATAATCAGCTATGGTTGCAGCTGTCTCCTGCTTGCTACCAGCAATATCAGTGGCAATGCGCCCCCAGACATCAGCTTCCCAGGAGATATCAAGCCCACCGCCGCTTCCTCCTTTACCGGTGCCAGAGCCTTTATATTCAGTATCAGCGTACCCGCCGGCATATCCAACCGTGGGTTTAAGACCGGCTTCTGCCTGCCTGGTCAGACTATTGGCCTGATCAACTTTGGCTCTGGCAATTTGCAAACCCGGATTTGCAGCAAGCGCCTCGTCTGTAAGCGTAATCAATGTCGGATCATTAAAGCTCCTGATCCAGCCATCATCAACCTTATCCTGCTCTGCCTTTGCGACAAAGCTGTTCGGTACCCGTTTTTCCACAACCTCACCTTTAATAGATGCGGTTGCTTCCCCCTGGGTTGCGACAGGCCCGGCACAACCATTGAGAAAAAGTATCGTAATTCCTGCCGCCACACTACTGACAAAAAAAATCTTATTATTTTTGGTTATTAGCATTTTTTAAGTCCGATTAATTAATGAAAATGTATAAAGTTCCGCCAGCTTTCTACCCGTAGTAACATTCTTCTCAATATTTGAATATGGTGAGCGCGATCACTGTATAAGGCCACAACAGCATCACTCCCCATGGGAATATAAAACGTGCTCATATCTTCTTCAAACTCCAGGATAACAGGTACCAGTCCCTTGGGCATTTGTTCCGACAGAGAGTATAGATTTCTTTTAGCAGAAAGCTCACCTTCTGCTAGGACAGGCATAAGTTGAACCACCTTAGCCTTAAACACCCTTCCTGGTATTCCAGGATAGATCACCTCTGCCTCATTACCAACTTTAATGTTTTGCATAGGCTCCTGACTGAAACCTGCTATAAACATCTCAGTATCCGCATTTACAAAAATCATCACAGGAGATACTGGTAATGGCACGGCCATTTGCCCGGGACGCATCAGAAGCTGGGTAACAAAACCAGGTCCTGGCGCGCGAACAGTACAGCTATCCAGATTAAACTGAGCCATTTCCAGTTGACCTTCGAGGCTTTTTACTTCTTTGTCATAAAGATCAATATCAAATTTGGCGCCACCTGCGACCTTGACAAGTCTGCGGGAGTCTTCCAGGCGCTTTTTGGAAAAATCGAGTTGAGCCTGAAGTGAATTCACTTTACCCTGAAAGGGGACGGGGTCAATTCTAAACAGAATGTCCCCCTCCTTCAGGGGGACATTGGTCTGTACCGGTATTTCGATCACCTTGCCGCGTACATTGGCCACAATACCGGTTGATATAAAATAACTTTTTGCAACTTTAGAGGCTGGATGAAAATAAGCCATAAGCATCAGCATGCTGCCCATCATAATCACAGCACCGAGGAAGACTGTGGTTATTGTCCACTGGTTTACTGGAATCTTGAAAATCTTAATAATGGCCCAGCAGAAGGAAAAATAGATCGTTAAAAGTAACAGTTCCATTCTTATGCCTCCTTAGCTGCTGCTTTTGATTTTTGCACAGGAGACGCTGGGTTTTGCTTCTGTTCCAGATCAGATATCCGTGCCTGTAAAGCCAGAAGCGTTGCCTCGTGTTCCGCCAAAACATCTGCTTCTGTTTTGTTGCTGCCAGTCGAAGACATTCCAAAGCCTTTTCCCGGTACATATAGTGTCGCCCATATCCATAAGAAGGGCCACAGGGCATGCATCAGAAAGAGACTGACCCAGCCTGCTGTATGAATCGCATGCACATGGGGGTGATTACGTTTTTTTGCTATGTTATATGGGATATCATGTATATAGACAACCGCATACAGAATAATTATTACAACAGATACCAAGATACCCAGTGCGATAAAATCAAGAACTCTGCCTTCCATTTTTAAACTCCTTTAAAACAAAACCAATTGAGAGATAAACCAGCATGGCTGGATTAGTTTGTACAGGTCATAGCCACAACCAACAATGAAAATAGTCTGGATCAACAAGGCGGTGTGGCCTATTTTCTGATAAATTATGAATTGTATTCTTGAATATTTTGATGTTCTTCTTCAACTTACTATAATTTATCAGTAGTGTCCAGTTCTAAGATTTCACAACCCTAATAATTACATGGACTTATCGAATCTCACCTCAAAACATTGTACAAGAAGAATTACTTTGTCTCCTTATTTAAACAACTTATCAAACCATTCCCCTGGTGCCTTTCCATAAATGGCCTTTTCGCCCGATTGACCTGGTCAAGTAAAGGTGGACATTTTGTTAAGCAGCCTTTTGTAAAGCTGTCTCCTTTTCCCAATCCACTGGACTCATTTATCCCAGATGATAGTGAAGCCGTCAGCTGTTGTAAAACATCTCTATGTAATCCACGATGTCTCCCTTAGCATGAACAATGGTGTATAACCCTCCCCGTTAACCAGCTCGATCTTGAGTGTGCCGAAAAAACTTTCCGCTACGGCATTATCCAGGCAGCCCTGGGGGCTTCTTTTGATAAATAATCCGCCAGACAACATAGATGATGGCAGGTTCGGGGAAATTAAATATATTGCAAGGGAGGAGACTTTGGGGAAAAATTGTCAGCTTCAGTTTCTGGCAGCAGACGCTACTGATCCTCCATTTATAGGAGCAGTCTTCGATGCGGTTGTTTGTCGCAATCTGCTTTGGACTTTGCCCGACCCGGCTCTGGCCTTGCAGCGGTGGCAGCAGGTCTTAAAACCCGGTGGCAAGCTGGTTGTCTCCGATGGAATCTGGAGGGCTAAAGGGATAAAAGAAAGGATCAGGCAATATTTTCGTCTAATGGTTTCGGTTATGCAAAAAGGCTTGACCAATTCCACTTCGATGCAGTTTTTCCTTACTTAAAATCGGCTTCGGGACAGACTCCCATGTTCCAATAGTATCCATGCAGAATCAGCAAGGAAACTTTTGCTCAATACCGATTTCACGCAACCGATGCAACACGAGAAAATGTTTTCTCATCATCCTTATCCGATATTTTACGGTTCTCATTTTTTCGTTATTAGCTGCACACGACCATAGTTCATCCTTTTCTGCCCACACTTCCTGGTCTGCTCCGGGAACAGAGGGCTCGTTGCGGCCTCACCTTCCTCATTTATTCACACCGTTTCGAAGGGAGCCACAACATCGTTTTTTAAGTTGTTGACAAAAAACCGATTCCTTACTACCACACGAGTAATACGAAATTGATTAACGTGTTACTTGCCCTCTTATTTACTCTTTCGCCGTAAAGTGACTGTCTCGCTGTCACGTCACAGGTGAGTAAAGAAACGAACACAGGTTAGATACGTAACAACTACATCCTGCAATTGACAAGTTTACTGGAGAAGCGAAGTTCAATGACGATGACATATTCGCTACTTCAATCCATAGACAGGGAAGCAGACTGGGTGAAATGTCAATCCTGAAGGGAAAAGAAAACGAAAATATGTATATTTATCCAGGTAGTGGATAGGCTATCTCAACAAATAATACATAAAACATCGAAATAAAGTGTGAATTTTTTTCATTTTCTGAAGTGCAGGAATTAAGGACTACATTTCCATGACAGGAGAACATAATGATAGTGCCCATGGATTTATACAGCCTGGTTCAAAGAAAAGGATATTTAAGCCCTGAAATGGCCATTGGTTGGAAAATTGGAACATATGTGGCGGAATATTTCGATGATTTGAGCGATGTGGGAGTAGCAGCAGTTTCTGACAATGATGCTGTTCTGGCTCTTTTACATCTGATACAGGGAAACGGTTATCCTGGGCGAATAGTTGTGCCCAAGTCCGCCAGACCCTGGGATTTTCTCTTTTACCATCTCACCACTGGAACACAACTGAGCTTCACACTCATCAGGAAGCGTACTGAGTTGCCACAGAAAATTCGAGAGCTGGAAGCAGAATTGTGTGAGCACAACCACGACGAACTGGAAAGATACCAGGCAAGTCTTGATTTCCTGATAAAATCGATCCTTCGTGAGCCAGTGACAAGTTTTTCCCTTATCCGTCAGAGCCGTTGTCGACGTTTGCATATACAGAACGAGGAAGGTCATTTGATTCACTGCCATCATTGTGGTAGCCTGATTCCTCCTGACAGGGCCTGGGATGTTGAAGGTGACATCTGCTGCCTGTCCTGTGCCGGCCTTGAACCAGTTTGGGGAATCTACCATTGATAACGAAGAAAATTTGGTGAGATTGTCAATTCCACAGGGCAAGAGAATGAAATAATGTATATTCACTCAAATAGTGAACAAGCTATTGCGGCGAATAAGGCATAAGTGACGAAATATAGAATGAAAACTCTTTTCATTTTCTGAAGTTCAGGGTTTAAGTCATACTTCATTCAAGTCATTGTAGCTACTGGCCAGTGTCATCCAGCGGATGAATGACGGGGTGTCCGTTCCGGTATTCTATTTCCACATCTACTCCATATACCTCTTCGATAACCTCTGGATTTATACTCTCGCATCCGCCACAGGAAATTATTTCACCATTTTTTAAAAAGAGAAACTTGTCTGCATAGCGCATGGCAGTATTGAGATCATGCATTGTCATAACGGCCGATACTTGATGGCTCTTCACCACATCCTTTACGGTATTCATAATTTCAAGCTGATTTTTCAGATCAAGATTACTGGTTGGTTCGTCAAGCAGCAGTATTTCAGGCTCCTGGACAAGTGCTCGACCAATTGATACCTTTTGCAGTTCTCCGCCACTTAGGCGGTCTATATGGCGCAGTGACAGGTGTTCAAGGGAAAGTCGCCTTATTACAGCATCGACCATGCGAATATCTTTTTCTCTCACCCTCCACCTGATATATGGCTTGCGGCCAAGGAGTATACTGTCAAAAACAGTCAATCGTGCAGTCTCAAGTCTTTGTGGTACATAGCCAAATAATCGGGCAATTTCATTCTGACTCATTGCAAAAACATTTCTTTCTTCAACAAGAACAGTACCACCATCAGGCCTGTGAATGCTATTCATGCATTTCAGCAAAGTGGTTTTACCCGCTCCATTGGGGCCAAGAATGGCCAGCAGCTCCCCCCGGTTAACATGAAAAGATATTTTTTCAAGGACAGAACAACCATTGTAAGCAAATGAAACGCCATTTACATTCACATTAATCATCTGTTGCTCCGTATAATCAGCCAGATGAACACAGGCGCCCCCATGAAAGCGGTAAGAATTGACACCGGCAGTACATTGGGGGCCAGCATAAGCCTTGCGGCAGTATCAGCAGCAAGCAGCAATATCCCGCCAACGAGACAAGAGCCTGGAAGAAGAAACCTGTAATCGTCACCTATCAGTCTTCTGCATACATGCGGACAGACAAGACCGACAAAACCGATGATTCCAAGAAAGGAAATAATAACAGCAGTAACAAGTGAGGCAATAAGCATACCGATTATGCGAACCTGTTCAACTTTAACCCCAAGACCTTTGGCCGTCTCATCGCCGGCTTCAATGGCATTAAAATTCCAGCGGTTTAAAAAAAACCACACAGAGGCTCCGCTTACCACGACTGCGATCAGCAGTAATTCTATCCATGAGGCTCTGGCTACATCACCAAAAGTCCAGAATACCATTGCCGCCAGTTGGATATCATCCGCAAAATATTGAAGAAACATGGTTCCCGCTGTAAAAAGGGAGCCAAGGGCAACGCCTGTGAGTATCATTGTCTCCGGCCGAGCCATGCGGAGTCTAGAGATGGCTATAATAATACAAGTGGCAATAAGACTGAAGGCAAAAGCTATGGCTGTGGTCAGGTAAGGACTGTTCAGGCTGACAGCTCCCACATTGCTGCTGGTCATCGTCCCGAGGTCAAGAATCATCACTGAAAAAGCCGCCCCAAAGGCAGCTGCATGAGAGATGCCAAGGGTGAATGGAGAGCCCAGAGGATTGCGTAGAATAGCCTGCATCACAGCTCCCGCCACGGCCAGTCCCATACCTGCAACCACCGCCGTGAGTGCCTGAGGAAGACGAATATTCCATATGATCATATCAAACTGCCTGGAAATGCTCTCACCAGACAGGGTTTTTAACACCTCTAGGGGGGATATTAAAACAGGCCCCATGCCAATGGAAAAGATTAATACAAGCCCGACAAAAAACAGGGAAGAGAGCAGAAATGCTACTCGTACCTTGATGTGTCTGGAGTATTCAACAGGAATTTGACCTCCACTGAAATGCATGGCTCAATCCAGGGGAACAGGTTTGAAAACCAGTCCCCCAAAAAACCTATCCATCAACGACAAAACTGGTTTTCCTACCATAAAGGTGTATATTTCATCGGCCTTTATTTGGGGGTCTATATCTGTAAAGCGTTCCGGATATAACACTTTTCCAATAAAATACGCATTGGCAATGATTGATCCATAATTCATTGTGTACCAATTATAGGGCAAGACCCCATAAACATTACCCTCCCTTACTGCTGCCAAGCTTTGATAGGCAGGATCTGTACGGAGTTCATAAACTGCTCCGGCGTTTGTACCGAGTTGGGTAGAGGCAAGATCGACAAAAAGTATATCCGGATTCCAGGATACAATCTGCTCTCGAGATACATTGGCATGCTGCAGGGGGTTATTCTTCTTTCCAGAGGAACTGGCAACATTAATTGCGTTAACAAAATAAAAAGGAGGATAGCCAGGTTCTGTGGATTGAAAACCATGGGGCCCCTTTTTAGCTATTCCACCGATATAGACAGAATATTGTGTTGACTTTGGAATACCTGCTGCCCGTTGTTCAAGGTCATTAATATTCTTCTCTATAAAGGTACATATTTCAGTAGCTCTTTCCTTTTTGCCTATAATATCTCCCATCAACATGAGGGAATCGTAGATAACCTGTCGCCCGAATACAAGATTGGCATAGGAAAGACAAACAACCGGAATTCCAGTTTTTTTCTGCAGTTCATCGGCATCATATCCCATATTTTTAAAGGTCTTGAAAATTACTTGAGGTTGCTCCTTAAGCCCAAGGATCAGTTCCGGGTTGTCATGTCCCCTGAAGTCACCAAAAAGAGGCTTTTCCCGAAACTGTGGATTGGCAAGGGCATAGGGGCGGGCATCAAACCTGTTGAGCCGCTTCTCGATACTGTCGACACCAACTACAAGATTTTGACCTTGAATATACGTCAGATAGCGCAAACATCCAGGGCCGGAACACAACACCCGGTCAACCACCACCGGAACCTCAACCTGTCTTCCGGTCATATCGTTGATTACACGAGTTTCCGCTGAATAGCAGGGAGCAACAGAACAAACACTTAGAGTAAATAACAGCAATACTTTAAAAGAATAATTCATTCATTTTTTCCTCTGGTATCTTGAATAACAGGAGTTTTGACCGGAACAAAGTAACACGTATGCCGAAAAGGTGTTACTATACAGAGAGAGAGTCTCCTTGTCAATAATCATGGTAGCAGCACCAAAACTAATTCTTTTCAGACCAATTCAACTGTTTCATTCGACAAAAACAGTCTGTTTTTTATTCTTGACAAGAAAACTGTTATCAGCTATTCATCGCCGGTAACACGTTACCGAAAAACGTGTTACCACTCTTCACTCGTTCTCTTTCTGCTCATAAAGAGAACGAGTTTCCAAAAAATAACGCTGCTCTACAAAGTTTGCCGTGAGGGGAGTAAATAAACAAATGTTCGGAGGAAAAAATGAACAGAAAACAGTGCTTTCTTGCTCTATGTACAGCTATACTTTTTACCATGATTTTTGGAGCTCTTTCCGTTACTGCTATGGCCAAAGACACGCTTACCCTGGCTCTACGGGGTGAACCCTCTGACGGTTTCAACCCCCTGATGGGATGGGGCAGGTATGGTAACCCCTTGTTCCAGAGTACTCTGTTTAAATATGACGATGACCTTAATCCAATCAATGACCTAGCCACTGGCTATATTGTTTCTCAAGATGGACTTCTCTGGACAGTAAACATTCGTCAGGATGCCAGATTTTCCGACGGAAAGCCTGTTTCTGCTGAAGATGTGGCCTTTACATTTAACAAGACGAAGACATCCAGTGGCAAGGTTGATCTTACTCAAATGAAGGAAGCATTTGCCACCGCTGCTAATGTTATAGAATTTCGTTTTGAAAAACCAGACAGCACTTTTATTCACAAACTGCTGACCCTTGGTATCGTACCAAAACACCTTTATACCATGGATTATGGCAGGAACCCGGTTGGTTCAGGTCCCTTTAAGATGATCTCCTGGGTTGAAGGGGAGCAGATGAGCGTGGAGCCAAATCCCTATTACTATGGTAAGCCGTCACCTTTTAAAAAGATAACCTTTCTTTATGGCAAGGAAGATACCATGTTTGCTGCTGCCAAGGCGGGCAAATTGGATATGGTTGTGGTTCCTCCTCATCTGGGTCACCAGAAGGTTAAGGGGATGCATGTGAAAGCGGTGAGAAGTGTTGATAATCGGGGGTTGATGTTTCCGGTTGTGCCGAATGAGGGGAAAAAGACAGATGATGGTGCTCCCATTGGTAATGATGTCACGGCAGATATTGCTATCCGTAAGGCCATAAACATGGCTCTTGATCGCAACAAATTGGTGGATGGTGTCCTGTATGGTTATGGCAGGCCGGCATACTTTGTCTGTGATGGATTGGCCTGGGATAATCCAGTCAATAAAATTAAAGATGGCGATCCCAAGGGAGCGAGAAAACTGCTGGCCGATGCAGGCTGGAAAGATGTTGATGGTGACGGGGTTCTGGAGAAAAATGGTTTGAAGGCAGAGTTTACCCTGGTGTATCCGGCAGACCGTTCCATTCGTCAAGGTCTGGCTCTGGCCACCTCGGATATGTTGCGTGAGATTGGTATTAAAGCCAATGTGATAGGTAAGAGCTGGGATGAGATAAAGGGCTTGCGGCACGCCAATGTGATTGTTTATGGCTGGGGCAATCACACTCCCATAGAAATATATAGTCTTTACTACAGTGAAAGTGACAATAATCGAGGTTTCTACAAAAATCCGAAGGTAGATGAGTATTTGAAAAAGGCCATAACTTCTGTTTCTTTTGCAGACTCTATGCAGTGGTGGAAAAAGGCACAATGGGATGGTGAAACCGGAGCAGGACCAAAGGGTGATGCTCCCTGGGCCTGGCTGGTGAACCTTGATCATGTATATTTTGTCAGTGATAAACTTGATATTGGCAAATCAAGGGTGGAGCCACATGGTCATGGCTGGCCCATTACAGCAAACATAACCGATTGGAAGATATTGGATTAACTTTATATATATCACAAATGGTCGCAAATGGAATTGCGGCCATTACTCTAATCCTGCAAGCTGTTTTTTTTTGTTCATGGAAAAACAGCTTGCAGCTTTTTTTTAAAGGGTATCGCCATAAATGAAAACATTCTGTAAATATTTTGCCTCCAAAATGCTACGCCTGAGTATTATCGTTGCTGTGGTTTCGGTTCTCTCGTTTGTTTTGGTCAGCTTTGCCCCCCTTGATCCAATCACCGCTTACCTCGGGTACGACAGGTTGCAGATTAGCCAGGAGCAGGAAGCGCAGATTATCTCCCGCTGGGGACTGGATAAATCCCCCCCTGAGCGGTTTCTTTCCTGGGCAGGTAATATTCTTCGGGGTGATTTTGGTAAGTCAGTTATTTTTAACGAACCGGTGGTTGATGTAATTGGCAAGCGTTTTGTCGCTTCCTTCTGGTTGATGTTTTTTGCCTGGCTCTTTTCAGGACTGCTTGGTTTTATCCTGGGGGCGGTGGCAGGAACCTTCAGAAATAGTCTTGCCGACCGGGTTATACGCTTCTACGCCTATACCCTGGCTTCGACTCCCACATTCTGGGTGGCCATGATTCTACTGGTTTTCTTCGCCGTGAAACTGGGTTGGTTTCCGGTTTGCTGTGCGGGCCCTCTTGGTGTTGCCCCTGAAGATGTCAGTTTTGCCGACCGACTGTATCATTTGGCATTGCCGGTTCTTACACTCTCCCTTGTTGGTATTGCCCAGATAACTCTCCATACCAGGGAAAAGATGATTGATTTCTTCCAGAGTAACCATGCCACATACGCTCTGGCCTGTGGTGAAACCCGTAGCAGTACAGCTATTTTTCACGGCTTGAGAAATATCCTCCTGCCGGCAATCACCTTACAATTTGCATCCCTGGGAGAGTTGTTCAGCGGCTCGGTTCTGGCCGAAGTGGTTTTTTCTTACCCCGGTCTGGGGAAGGCTACTGTTGATGCTGGAATCAGGGGTGATGTTCCCCTGTTATTGGGAGTCGTCATATTCAGTACCATATTTGTGGTTGTTGGTAACCTTATAGCCGATCTTCTTTATACTCTGGTTGACCCCAGAGTTCGAACGGAGGAGGCGATATGACAAATACCATAGTGCAACAGCCTAAGCAGGTATCCTTGTTACAACGGAAAAAAGCGGTTTTGATCTGCCTTTGCTGTGTATTCTTTTTTGTCGCCCTCTATATTGCCGGTGCGATGATGGGAGATACCGGCTTGCGGACGGATTTTCTGCACCGCAACCTGCCGCCTTCTCTGGATTACCCCTTCGGTACCGACTGGCTCGGCAGGGATTTGCTTACCCGAACTGTAAAGGGCCTGTGCATCAGTATTCAGATTGGGATGCTTGCCGCCATGTGTAGTGCCGTACTGGCAGGACTTCTTGGTGTAGCTGCGGCAACCTTTGGGGGCAAAGTGGACACTGTTATTACCGGAATGATTGATGTGGTCATGTCCACACCCCACCTGGTAATGCTGATTCTTATCTCTTTTGCCATGGGTGGGGGAGTACAGGGAGTGGTAGTCGCCGTGGCATTGACTCATTGGACCAGGCTGGCAAGAATTTTGCGTGCAGAGGTCATGCAGTTGAAAAATGCAGACTATCTACAGCTATCGACCCGGCTGGGAAAGAGTAAACTCTGGATTGCCCGTAACCACATTCTTCCTCATCTATTGCCTCAGTTTGTGATCGGTTTGATTTTGCTTTTTCCCCATGCCATTTTACACTCTGCCGGTCTTTCTTTTCTGGGTTTCGGGCTTACTCCCCATAATCCGTCCATTGGTATTTTGCTCTCCGAGTCCATGCAGCAACTCTCAACGGGACACTGGTGGCTGGCGGTTATTCCCGGAGTCTGCCTTATTTGCATGGTAAAGGTGTTTGATATTCTCGGTAACACCCTTCGTTACCTGAGCGATCCGCAAACTTCACAACAATAGGAAAAATCGCAATATGCTTGCCATTGAAGATTTACACATCTCTTTCCATCGTTACAACAAGGGGCTGGATAGAACAAAACTCACTCCGGTGCATAACCTTAACCTGGAAATTGGTGTAGGTGAGATTATGGCCATTGTGGGAGAAAGCGGAGGCGGCAAGAGCCTGCTTGCCCACGCCGTACTGGATATTTTACCAGCCAATGCTGAAACCGGTGGGAAGATCTGTTTTTGTGGGCAGGAACTTGACAGAAAGAAAATAAACAAGCTTCGAGGGCGTAAAATTTCCCTGGTTCCGCAATCGGTCTCTTATCTTAATCCTCTTTTGACAGTTGGAAGACAGGTCTTTCGTGCTGCGGTTGTAGCTGGCTTAAGCAAGAAAGAGGCAAAAATAGCAAGAGATTCAGCTTTTGATATGGTCAGTCTGGAGGAAGCAAGCATGAAACTTTATCCCTTTCAACTTTCAGGTGGTATGGCTCAAAGGGTTCTTGTGGCCATGGCAACCGTGGGAGGGGCACCTTTGATTATTGCAGATGAACCAACCACAGGGCTGGACCCTGAGTTGCTTGCCGGTTTTCTGGAGTTGTTGCGAGTAACCATTGATAACGGTCGGGCTGCCATGCTGATAACTCATGATCTTAATGCCGCGCGTAAGGTAGCAGATAAAATAGCTGTCTTTGCCGGTGGAACCATAGTGGAAATAATAAATAATCGCGAGAACCTGACAAGTGACAAACTGTCTCATCCCTACTCCAGGGCTCTATGGGATTCTCTGCCGGAGAATGGCTTCAACCTCAGCGAAATAAAACACACATACTCCGCCCGTGAAAACGGCAACCAACAGGGTTGCTTGTTTCGGGGAGCCTGTTGCTGCGACAGAGAGCAATGTGAAAAATCTATACCACCACTTATGCCGGTGAAGCATGGCTTGGTAAGGTGTTGGAATGCTTGAAGCCAGAAAAGTCACTTTTCATTATCCTGCCTGCGCAAAACCGGTCCTTACAGATATACATATCAGCATAAACTCTGGTGATATTGTAGGTGTTTATGGTCCAAGCGGCAGCGGAAAAACCACTCTAGCAAGACTTCTTTCCGGCTACCTCATCCCCGATACCGGTAAGGTGATGGTGGATGGTGTCGAACTGCCTCAAAGGGGACGATTGCCAGTGCAACTCCTTAACCAACACCCGGAACTCTCCGTCAATCCACGCTGGATGGTTGGTGAGATTCTTGCCGAAGAAGCGATGCCCGGACGGGAACTGCTGGCTTCTTTGCGAATTAACAAAGATTGGCTTAAGCGGTATCCTCATGAACTGTCCGGTGGTGAAATCCAGCGAGTAACCATTGCCCGAGCCCTCGGTACAGAAACCCGGTATATCATTGCCGATGAGATCACGACCATGCTGGATGCCATCACCCAGGTTCAAATCTGGCAGGTTTTGCTCGAGGCTGCAAGAAATCGTAATATTGGTATTCTGGTCATCAGTCACGATCACCAGCTTCTGAATCGGGTTTGTAATACAGTATTGCAACTTTCTGGTCAGTCAGGCGGCCTGAAAGCTGCCTAACCCAACAAGTCGGAAAACTTTTTAGATTCGCTGGAGTCTTTTTAGTACCCCTTGAGGAGTGACAGTGCCTTGTCGGTACCTGTAACATTCTGATACAATCAGCAATCGAGAACTTCTTGTTTTCTGTTGCTGCTTTCATGAAGTAAGGCGCTAAAAGGTGTCCTGCTTTCCTGAGCCACTGAAATGTGGATTGGTCAAGTAAAAGTAGACAGTTTTTTTTATGCGACCTTCTTTTGTGCCTGCCAGTTCTTAACAAATTCCCTGGGGCTTTTATTTCCCAAGTAAGAATGCCTCCGAAACTGTTGTACAACATTTCTATATATTCAATTATGTCCGCCTTTGCCTCCTTGGGGAGTGATACGATAGGAAAGGAGTAGACCCAAAAGGTGTGCAACTTTCAACATTCACCTAGGAGTGAATGCTCACGGATTCAGAACAACTCCATTCAACCATTACGGCGATACTGCACCGCTTCGGCTACATGGGACAGTTCAATATTTTCTTTTGTATCCATATCAGCGATGGTTCTGGCAATTTTAAGAATTCGATGGTACCCCCGTGCTGAAAGTCCGAGTTTCTCAACACTTTTTTCAAGGAGGCGCATGGAAGAGGAGTCAAGCTGACAATATTTTTCTATATCTCCAGGTCCCATCTGCGCATTGCAATGGATTTTCAAACTCCCGGAGTATCTGGACTGCTGTATGGCTCTTGTCGCATCCACCCTCTTTTTTATTTGAGCAGAGGATTCGCCCCGTCGTTCCTCATTGATTTCCTTGAACGGAACAGCACCAACCTCGAGATGGAGATCAATTCGATCAAGCAGCGGCCCGGAAATTTTGGCGGCATAACGCTGGATCTGTTGCGGGCTACAGGTGCATTCGCGCAATTTATCGGAATAATAGCCACAAGGACATGGATTAGATGCTACAATAAGAAGGAACCGGGCTGGAAACTGCAAAGTCTGTAGAGCCCTTGCGATGGAGACGTCTCCAGCCTCTAGGGGCTGACGCAAAACCTCGAGCACATGCTTCTTGAACTCCGGGAGTTCATCAAGAAATAGAACCCCATTATGGGCAAGGGAGACCTCCCCTGGCCGTGGAACCTGTCCCCCTCCAATAAGTCCTGCATCTGAAATCGTATGATGGGGTGCCCGAAAGGGACGAACAGAAATTAATGGTTCCTCAGGACTGAGTTTTCCCACGATAGAATAAATTTTCGTTGTTTCCAGGGCCTCTTCAAAACTCATCTGGGGCAAAATAGTTGGCAATCTTCTGGCAAGCATGGTCTTGCCGGAACCAGGCGGGCCTTTTAAGGCAACATTATGTCCTCCTGATGCCGCAATCTCAAAGGCACGTTTCACATGCTCCTGCCCCTTTACCTCCTGAAAGTCATCCTTGTACCTGGAACAACTGACAAGCAGATCATCCTGATCAAACTGTAGAGGTTCTATCTTTCGCTTACCAGCAAGAAATTCAACAGCCTGAAAGAGTGTTGCCACCGCAATAACATCAATGCCTTTAACCACAGCTGCTTCCAGTTTATTGGCCTCAGGTACCAATATTCCCTTTAAGCCACTGTCCCGCGCACAAAGAGCCACTGGCAAAACACCTGGCACAGAACGGACTGCACCATCAAGGGACAATTCTCCAAGAATCGCATACTGCTCCAGAAGCTCCGAAGTAAACAGTTCTGTGGCAGCAAGTATCCCAATAGCCATGGGTAGATCAAAGCCGGCACCACCTTTTTTGACATCAGCCGGAGCCAGATTAACGGTTATACGCTTGGGTGGAAAATCATAACCACAGTTTTTAACTGCAGCCCTTACCCTTTCCTTACTTTCTTTAACTGATCCATCAGGCAGCCCAACAGTGGTAAAAACAGGTAAGCCGAGGGCAAGATCTACTTCCACAACTACAGGTAAGCCATTCACTCCCTGTACGGTACCACTGTGTACTTTAGCCAGCATACGTTAGTCTATCCTTTTCTATTAAAATGAGTTAGACCGGTAAAATGCTTGCAGAGGCTGAGTATACGGACCATTCTTACATTCGTAGATATAGAGTGGTGGCAGAACTTCCATCCCGGCCCCGCCGTTCTTAACCGCCTCCAACAAAAACACCTTTGCCGCCATTGATTCGTCAGGATACGAATACACCAGTTGCAGCCTTTTGGGAATTAATTGTGAATTAGCTGCACGGCCGAGCAAAATTCCAAGCGATTCTGCCGGATATATCAAGTACACCTTCCCCCTGTTTTTAACGCTCACAGCAGCAGCGATGAGTACATCATCGAGATCACATGCCACTTGGTGTCTGGCAATTTCAGATTCCCTATCCGATGATCGCCTCCCGCTATCTTCCTGATAAAATGGGGGATTACAGACAACAGCGGAACAGGACTCCGGCTCGACATATTTTTTTATCTCACGCAGGTCCCCTTCAACAATACGCATCCGATCATTAAAATGATTTACTCTACTATTTTTATGGATCAGGCGTACCAGACCTTTCTGAAGTTCCAGGGCAATCAATTCCTTTATGCTTTCAACATGGCGATGAAGAAGAATAAGACCGATAACACCACAGCCAGCACCTAGATCAAGCACTCGCTCTGCAGTCCCCAGGCGGACAAAATGGGCAAGAAGAACTGGATCAATCGAGAAACGGTAGCCATGACGATGCTGTAAACAATACAGTT
Organism: Desulfobulbaceae bacterium; assembly: GCA_026988015.1. GTDB lineage: Bacteria > Desulfobacterota > Desulfobulbia > Desulfobulbales > Desulfocapsaceae > Desulfocapsa. Next base: position 18,524 of record JALSMA010000051.1, read on the forward strand.
GACCATCAAAGAGCGTATCTTCAGTTATTTCCGTATCAGTCAAGCCTATCGACTTCCTCACCGGCAACCTGCTGGTTAAAAAGGAGCCCTGTCATGATTTTGGGATAAAAATAGGTGGATTTATGGGGCATAGTCAGTTTTTCGTCAGCAACGTGTTTCACCTGTTTAACCAAGGTCGGATTCATCACAAACAGGAGTGGTGTAGCCTCATCAGCTGCATTACATTTTTTCACAGCTTCATCCATTGCCTCATCCGGATCACTGTAATAGTGTATCAAATTTTCATCTTCACAGCGATGATGGTCAAGTTCCAGAGCACCTTTTATAATAACATCGGACAAAACAACAACATCGAGTTCTTGAAGCTGGATTGGTTTTTCATTCAGCAGCTGGTAGGCATCTTTTTTGGTAAAGAGCAAAAAGCAACGATCTTCCCCGGGGTGATACACCCCGAAGGTAGTAACAGAATTTTCCGAATCCTTATGTTCTTCTTCATCCATACGTGACAACACCTCACACAGCAAAATCTCCCTGGAACCGTTCTTGATCTCTTCTATATCAAAATAATCTGACAAACGATTTTTGAGAGTATCCATTGACAGACGGCCTGGCCAGTGGAGAAGACGGTGAGTGGGGAGAACGGACAAACCGGGATCTTCCATGGCACAGAGATACATCATAATATGGTTTGCGGGATCTTTATCTGCAAACTCACTGTTTCGCTCTTTCTCAAGTCTTCTGTAAGCAAGGGCAGTAGAATATCTGTGGTGACCGTCGGCAATATAGAGCGCCTTGTTCATAAAAAATTCTTGAACCTTCATAATAACTGCACCATTACACATCCGATACAGAGAATGGATACAACCATCACTGTCAGTGATACAGGCCATGGGTTCTTCATCTTTTGCCTCATCGAGCAGAGTCATCACCTCACTGTTTTTATCACTATAGAGAGAGAAAATCTGGCTGAACTGAGCCTTTGTAGTATCAAGGAGTCGCAACCGGTCACTGATCACAGAATCAAAAGTCTCTTCGTGAGGCTTGACCACCCCTTCCCCAAACTCAGAGAGTCCAACAAGTGCCACTACACCTTTTCGAGTGAGCATTCTCCCTGAAGGATGCTTATATTGAACTGTGTATACATACAGAGCAGCCTGTCCGTCCCGTTGCAGCACATCCTGACTCAGCCATTGCTTGAACAGATCAGCAACATCCTGATAACGGATGTCTGCACCATCGACTCCACCAGGGTTTTTGGTGATATCAAGACGGATCATAGAGTAGGTATTTTTGGCCACATAAGAGGCTACTGCATTTTCGTTGATCACGTCATAGGGCGGAGTTACCACATCATCGAGACTGCCCACTTTATCAATATTAAAAGATATGCCCCTGAAGGGTGCTATAAAGGCCATGCGTGACAACTCCTTTTTTGCTAGAATGAAATAATTATGAATATCAAAAATTGTGATTTAGTAGTATAGCACTTATTTGGAAAAAATTTTAAACAGTAACATCTATCACAATAAACTTTCAAGACTTGTGACTGTTTTTCTCATCAACAATGAAACGAAAAACAGCTGAGGAGGATACTTTTATGTACGATATCTTTATCAATACCCATTTTGCAGGAGCTCACCACCTTCGCGACTATCCGGGTGACTGCGAGAAACCTCACGGCCACAACTGGCGTATTAAAGTAACCGTCAGGGCGACCGCAGTTGATCAACTAGGGATGGGGATTGATTTTAAAATACTAAAAAAAATTGTTAATGCTGCCGTTGATCAACTTGACCACCGTGACCTCAACGAGCATCCGGCATTTCAAGATCGCAACCCATCATCGGAACACATTGCCGCATTTCTCTATGATACCCTGAAGCCCGACCTTCAACATGACAGATACAGCCTCCACGGTGTTGAAGTGTGGGAAACAGAAACCTCAGGACTCATCTATTACGGATCTGATGCACAGTAATTTCAACATTTCTGAAATCTTCTACTCGATCCAGGGGGAATCCAGTTATGCTGGAGGCCCTTGTGTCTTCATACGACTGAGTGGCTGTAATTTACGCTGTAACTATTGTGATGCCAACTACACCTGGGATGAGGGAGAGAACAAAAGCCTCCAATCTATTCTTCATGCTGTAGAGGCTTACCCCAGCTCACTTGTCGAACTGACAGGTGGAGAGCCCCTTTTGCACAAAGACTGTGTTCAGCTCATCCGGAAACTCATCGCTGCAGGTAAAACTGTCCTTGTTGAAACAAACGGCTCCATTGCCATAAATAAGATTCCTTACCAGGCAGTGACCATTGTCGATGTGAAATGTCCCGACAGCGGTTCAGCTCAGAGTTTTCATCCTGACAACATCGAGCATGTCAAACAACGTCTTGCAAAATCTCCAGGATCCTGTGAGATGAAATTTGTACTCTCGTCAAAAAACGACTACCAATGGGCTAAAGAGTTTTGTGGGGAGCACTCTCTAACCGGGAAAATGCCTATACATTTCTCCCCTGTCCATGACAGAGTATCCCCACGCAATCTTGCAGAGTGGCTCATGAAAGATGGGCTGAATGTCAGTTTACAACTGCAACTGCACACCATTCTCTGGCCGGGTATCAGTCGTGGTATCTAGATATGTTTTATTTACCTACCTGAATTCATGAGCGTTCGATGGGAAACGAGTGTTTTTTTCTAACATACCTGATTGCTATATTAACTATTGAATTTCAGTATATTACCAAGAAACAATCACTACGTCCTCAAATATTCAGGCACTTATTCAGATTAAGGAATACCATAGAGCAATGAAGAAAACAGTATCGGTTGACAAAGCCGTAGGAATGGTTCTGCCCCACGATGTAACTGAAATTGTGAAAGATGAGTTCAAGGGGAGGGCCTTTAAAAAAGGCCATATTATCCAGCCAGAAGACGTTGAGCATCTGAAACGCCTTGGGAAAGAGCATATTTATGTGCTGAAACTCGGTCCTGGTGAAATCCATGAAAATGAAGCTGCTAAAATTCTGGCAACGGCGCTGGCTGGTCCCGGATCCCGTTTATCATCAGAACCAGTTGAAGGGAAGATTTCCATACATGCTGCTTTTGATGGCCTCCTCAAGATTGACAAAGAAGCCTTATACCACTTTAATCTCCTCGGTGTTGTAATGTGTTCCACACTGCAGAACAACACTCCCGTAAAAAAGGGTGACACCATTGCAGCAACCAGGCTCATTCCACTTGTTTCTGGACGCGACATTGTTGAACAAGCGGCAGACATTGCCAGGACTGCAATCCCTGTAATTATGGTAAAAGCATTACGCAAAGCAAAGGCAGGTCTTATCATTACCGGAAATGAGGTCTTTCATGGTAGAATTAAAGATAAATTTGAGAATGTACTTCGTGAGAAACTCGCTGTAATAGGTTCTACAGTAATTTCTGTAAAATTTGCCCCCGACGATGTAAGCACTATTGCTGAAGCAATCAAGGAGGCCTTGAAAGGTGGGGCTGATCTAATAATAACCTCAGGTGGTATGTCCGTTGATCCAGACGATGTGACCCGCATGGGAATTGAAAAGGCTGGCGCAATTGACTGTTTTTATGGAACGCCTGTACTTCCTGGAGCAATGTTTCTCAGTGGCCGTATAGGGGCAGTTCCGGTACTTGGTTTGCCTGCCTGTGGAATGTTCCATAATATCACTGTATTTGATCTAATTTTACCTCGGATTTTAACAGGCGAAACAATAGGACGAGAAGAATTCGCCCAAATGGGCCACGGCGGACTCTGCCGCAACTGCAAACGATGCCAATACCCGGTGTGTAACTTTGGAAAATAACAACAAACAACAAAATCAGGAACAGGTCCACTGCAACCTCACCGTTGAGGCACCTGTAATTGCCAGCCAACTCCTCACGGATGCCAGTGGATTACCAAAAGAACGAATCAAGCACGCCATGGTCAAGGGAGCAGTGTGGCTGAAACGCCCTGGGAAAAAGGAGAGGCGTTTGCGAAAGGCAAAGTTCAAACTCCTTCCAGGTGATTTCATCCAACTCTTCTATGATCCGACGGTCCTTGCCCAAACCCCGCCAGAGCCAAAGATTATTGCTGGTCACAAAGACTACAGTGTATGGTTCAAGCCACCCTGGCTCCTCAGCCAGGGTACACGCTATGGAGATCACTGTTCCCTGTTGCGTATTGCCGAAAAAAGTGACCATAATATTGATTTCAAACTGATCCACAGGCTAGACCGTGAAGCGTCAGGACTGATGCTGCTGGCACACAATCGTAACGCCGCAATGCTCCTCTCAGAGCTCTTCCAGAAAGATAGAATTGAAAAAAGATATTTTGCGGAGGTTAACGGCTGCCCGGAAATCCCTGCAAAGGGACTGATGCTTGAAAGTCCACTAGATGGCAAACCAGCCCGCACTGAAGTTCTTGCTGTATTCCCGGGGAAAGCCACTGGAAACAGTGTCCTGGATATCTGGTTGCACAGCGGAAGACTGCACCAGATCAGAAAACATCTTGCTGATTCTGGCTACCCTATCATCGGTGATTGCAGGTATGGGGACCAACAGCGGGGATACCACGAGTTGCACCTCTGTGCCTGGAAAATACGTTTCCGCTCCCCTCTCACAAAAGAGATGGTTTCTTATCAGGTTCCACGAGAAATGAGGCCTGCCTTTGCTGCAGAAATCAATCCCGACAACCAAGACGATGCCCTGAATCAGTGAGCGTTCTACAGTAATGCAGGCTATTTTTCAAACATGCCTTATTTCATTTTTTACAATTGAATTTCAGTATGTTACCAAACAACACACCACCAAGTCGTCACGCGCTGTTAGGGGAATCAGTCAATCAGGCTCAAGGCAAGAGACGCTGCTTTTTCAGAAGCACCAGCAACACCCATTCTATTACGAACCAACTCAAGGCTTTGAAGCATTTTCTTACGCCTACCTTTGTCAAAGAGAATGGCGTTGAGCTCCTCCCCAATTCGTTCCGGTGTGACCTCTTCCTGAAGCAACTCTGGGACGACTTCTCTTTCAGCAATAAGATTTACCAGTGAAAAATACTTCAGATCCTTGTTCACAAGTATTCTTCCAATCCTGTAAGTGACATTTGACACTTTGTAGATGACCACCATAGGTGTGTTGAGAAGAGCAAGTTCAAGGGTCACTGTGCCAGAAACAACCACAGCGGCATCACAAACTGCCATCATATCATGACGATTCTCTTTTAGAATTCGAATATCGAGATCTACACCAAAATCATCCAGACCGTGACTACGTATTTCCCCTTCGGAAACAGTGGATGCAAGTGGAATGAGAAAAACTAGTTGTTTTTCATGTTGCTTTCTCCCCATTTGTAACCTTCTAGCAGTCTGCAGTAAAATCGGGAGAAGAGTTGAAATTTCCTTTGCTCTGCTGCCAGGGAGCAGACCAACACAGATACTTTGAGGATCTATATCGTAACTTGCACAGAAATCATCTCGCCCCATGGTACTTCTCACTGAATCGAGCAGCGGATGCCCGACATATTCAGCAGCAATGCCATGATTCCTGAAAAATGCCTCCTCAAATGGGAGAATCACCCCAATTCTATCAACTCGGGCAGCAATGGTTTTTACCCTGCCGGTTCGCCAAGCCCACACCTGAGGACTTATATAGTACAACACAGGAATTCCGAGTTTTTTGGCATATTTGGCCAGCATAAGGTTAAAATCTGGGAAATCAATGAGAATAAGAAGAGCAGGACGATCTTCACACATTGCCTTACGTATAACTTTTCTTGCAGCCAAAATATCAGGCAGGTGTGAAAAAACCTCTGCCAATCCAACCACAGCAATTTTTTTTGAGTCAAACAGCAGGTTTACTCCAACTGCCAGCAACTCCTTACCGCCCATCCCAGAAAAAAGGAGATCCGGTTTCCTGGCAAGCATGGCACTTACCAGCCGTGAGCCATGCAGGTCACCGGAGGCTTCTCCAGCAAGGATCATTACCTTGTTATTCATCAGTTTCCTGACATATCTTCAGCATAGACACCTAATTTCTGATGATCTTTGATCTGCTTAATCACCTGCAGAGCAACATCAAGGGCACGACGCCCCTCATAGCCGGAAACAAGGGGAGTTGTTCTGTGACGAACATTTTCTATAAAATGCAGAATTTCCGAGTTTAGTGCATCACCTTCAGGAAACGAGTGGACTACCACATCCTGCTTTGGCATGCCGTTTTCCTTAAACTGCCCCTTCTTCAAATGCATTGTCATTATTTTTCGATTGGCAAAATCGACATTAATAAAGGAACCCGGCTGAAAAATACGCATGCGCCGGGTACTACTCTTTGATATTCGAGATACGGTAACATTAGCAGTGGCCCCGTTTTCAAAGATAAGCCGGGCATTGGCAATATCTGTAAAGTCTGTCACAACAGGTGCACCAACCGTATGGATGGTTTCCAAGGGGGATTTTATGATATTAAGTATGATATCAATGTCATGGATCATCAGATCAAGGACCACGTCGACATCCAGCGCACGATTTTTGAACGTTGAAATCCGCTGGGACTCAATAAAAACAGGAACGGTGAGGGACGGGAGCATGGCTTCAACGGCCGGATTAAACCTCTCAAGATGCCCCACCTGAAGAACCAGGTCTTTTTCAGCTGCCCTTTTTATAATATCATCAGCTTCAGCAACAGTGGTTGTTATGGGTTTTTCCATAAGCATATCCACACCAGCCTCGATACAATCAAGGGCGACAGCATGATGGTAGCTAGTGGGAACAACGACGGAAACAGCATCAACCTCCTTCAATAATTCCCTGTAGTCAATAAAAGCACGGCAATCATTTTCTTTTGCTATGTTTTCAGCGGCAACAGGATCAATATCGGCAACACCGACAAGTTCCACATCTTTCATGTCCCTGTATTTCTGAGCATGATACCTGCCCAGATACCCAACCCCGATAACGCCTGCTTTCATATTATTCTTCCTTTTACCTGGTCTTATCAGGTTATCAATACATTCTGTCAAACACCCAGATACGCTGCCTGAATGTCCTGATTTTGAAGCAGATTTTCTGCACTGTCACTGATAGTAATCATGCCATTTTCAATAACATATCCTCGATCAGCTATGTGCAAAGCCTGATTGGCATTTTGTTCCACCAGAAATATAGTCGTATTATGGTCTTTATTAATTTTCTTAACAATTTCAAAAATCTGTTTTATAATCAATGGTGCGAGCCCCATGGAAGGTTCATCCAGAAGCAGAAGTTTTGGACGAGCCATCAGAGCTCTGGACATTGCAAGCATCTGCTGCTCGCCACCACTTAAGGTGCCACCATCCTGTCCCCTTCTGTCTGCAAGAATTGGAAAAAGAGAAAAAACATACTCAAGATCCTCTTTAATGCCGCTTGAATCAGTGCGCAGAAAGGCGCCCATATCCAGGTTTTCCTGAACAGTAAGTTCTGGAAAAATATGCCGTCCTTCAGGCACCTGACAAATACCTTTGGCAACCAGTTTTTCAGGAGAAAGCTTATGGATTATCTCATCTTCAAAGAAAATTTTACCGGAACGAACAGGTACAATTCCTGAAATTGCCATAAGGGTGGTGGATTTACCAGCACCATTGGCACCAATCAGGGTGATAATTTCACCACTGTTAATGACGATATCAATATTGTGCAATACCTGAATATTGCCGTACGCTGCACTGACATTCCGTAACTCAAGCATCGACATCCTCTCCGAGATAGGCTTTTATAACGGCTGGATTGGAACGTACCTCTTCAGGGGTTCCCTGCGCAATCTTTTTTCCATAGTCCATAACAAAGATTCTATCAGAAAGGCTCATGACCAGCTTCATATCATGCTCAATTAGCAGGATAGAGTGCCCTTCACTGCATATTGTCCTGATCAGAGCAACCAGGGCCTCAGTCTCCTGTGGATTCATACCGGCAGCTGGCTCATCGAGCAGGAGTAAAAATGGTTCTGTTGCAAGAGCACGTCCTATCTCAAGACGACGCTGAGCGCCGTAAGAGAGATTTCTGGCCTCTTCATTCACCTGTCGGTGAAGGCCAATCTTTTTTAAGATACCATAACTTACATCTATGATTTCCTCTTCCTCACGCCTGGTGGCCCGGTCTCTAAATATGGCTCCCAGAATATGGGCATGCGTTCGACAGTGTCTTCCTATCATCACATTTTCAAGGACACTCATCGTAGGAAAGAGACGAATATTCTGAAAGGTTCTAGCCATACCTTTTTCCGTAATCTTATTAGGTTTCATCCCGTTGAGGAGAGTCTCTTTTCCATCTTTGGGATCACGCAGCACAATCTGACCTGAACTGGGAGTATAAATCCCTGTCAGACAGTTGAAAAAAGTTGTTTTCCCTGCTCCATTAGGACCAATAAGGGCTACGATCTCACCAGGCCGAATATCAAGATCAACATTGTCTATGGCTCTGATCCCGCCAAAGTTCTTTGTCAGACCACTGACGTTTAATATCACTTCACTCATTGCTGGTTCACTTCGCTGTTGGAGAATGTTTTTTAAACTGATACCTGCGTCTGACGTTGGAAATAATGCCGTCAGGTTTAAAGACCATCATGACAACAAGTATTCCACCAAAGGCAAGCATACGATACTCTGACAAGGCCCGAAGATATTCCGGCATCAAAATAAGGACCAACGCACCGAAAATAACGCCAACAATTGACCCCATGCCACCTAGGACAACGATGGAAAGGATGATTGCAGATTCAAGAAAAGTAAAACTAGCAGGATTAACAAAGGTTGTCTTGGCTGCGAAAATAACCCCCACAAGTCCTGCCCAGAAGGCTCCCAGACTGAATGCGATGAGTTTGGTTTTGGTCTTGTCAATTCCCATTGCCTGGCAGGCAATTTCATCTTCTCTTAAAGCCAGCCATGCCCGGCCAAGTCTCGAACTCTGGAGTCTGTTTACAACAAATATGGTAAACACTACCAGCCCTACAATAATATAATAAATATAGGTAATTCCAGAACCAAAATCCATTTCCATTCCAAAAAATCCTGGCCGTGGAATATTGGCAATACCGCTTGGCCCTTGAGAAAAATCATTCCAGTTTTCAAGAACCAGACGAATAATTTCACCAAAACCAAGAGTTACGATAGCAAGATAATCACCTCGTAGTCTGAGAACAGGAAACCCGAGAAGAATGCCAAGGAATGCAGCAAAGAGCCCGCCAATAGGCAGTACAGCCCAGAATCCCAAATCAAAATGGAGATTTAGAAGGGCATAACTGTATGCCCCTACAGCATAAAAAGCCACATACCCCAGATCAAGGAGCCCCGCTACACCAACAACGATATTCAAACCCAAGCCCAGTACCACGTACATCAACGCTGTGGTCATAATATTAGTCTGATAGGTTGAAAAAAAGTAGGGAAATGCAATGGCAAAGATGAGGACCGCAAGACTTAATGGGTAGAGAAAACGAGGTTCCCGTAAGATACGCTGAACAAAAGGTTCGGTGACAACCTTGTTCACTTTTTTCAGGCGGGCACGTCTCTCCTGCCGGATCATGTACACCTTGGCAAGGATGGAAATCACAAAACTGCCAAGGGCAATAAAAAACATATTATCCCATCGCCAGTTTACGGTTCGTTCAATGGGGTCAACCTTAATCACCATTATAGGAAAGGTGAGAAAAGCAAACCAGAGTGAAATTAATGCCGATCGTTTTAGCTCTTTAACAGGAAACATACATTAATACCCGGTTACACTTTCTTGGTTTCAGCCTTGCCGAGCAGGCCGGAAGGTTTAAAGATAAGGATTAACACCAGTAGTGAAAACGCAAAGACATCCTCATAATCAGAAGAGACATAGCCTGTGGCAAAACTCTCAGTCAACCCGAGAACAAGACTTCCCAATACGGCCCCCGGAATGGATCCGATCCCACCAAGCACTGCAGCGGTAAATGCCTTGATCCCTGCGATAAATCCTATATAAAAATTAATCTGGCCAATATGGGACGCAATAAGCATTCCCCCAATGGCGGCAAGTGCCGAACCAATGACAAAGGTGGCAGAGATCACACGGTCAACATTGATCCCGACCAGCACCGCCATAGTTTTGTCCTGGGCTGTGGCCCGCATAGCCTTACCAATTTTTGTAAACTTGATAAGAAAAGTCAGCCCCAGCATAACCAGTGTAGTTGTCACAAGAATTACCAAATCGGATGATCCAACAATATGGGCCACTGGTTCCATAAAAGCAAATTCCGGAACAAGTGCTGGAAAAGGGAGGAAATCTGAAGTCTGAGCAAGAAGCACATAGTTCTGCAGAAATATAGACATTCCAATGGCACTGATAAGCGGAGCCAGACGTGGTGCTTTACGTAAAGGCCGATAGGCCAGCTTCTCAACTGTATAGCCGTATGCACTGGACCAGACAGCTGCTGCCAGTCCGGCAATAATCACGATGGCAAGCAACGGAAAGCCATATATGGAAAGTACCGTGGCAATAATGAAAGAGGTGAATGCCCCTATCATATAAATTTCGCCATGTGCAAAATTTATGAGCCCGATTATACCGTATACCATTGTATAGCCAAGGGCGATCAATGCATAAATTGAGCCTCTGGTCAGTCCGCCAAAAAGAAGTTCTATAAAGTAATCCATATCGATTTGCGCCACAGAAAAAAGAAGCGCCTGAAACAGAATCATTCTGTTTCAGGCGTGAATCAAGTATTGAATTAACCTGCTTCCTATTGTACTTCAACATACTGGCCATTCCGTACCTGATACATGGCAAAACCAACACCAACGGCATCACCTTTTCCGTCAAAATGAATTCTCCCAACAGGAGTATCAACTTTTTCAGTTTGAAGAGCTTTCACCACTGCAGCCATATCAGTAGAATCAGCCTTGTCAATAGCATTCAACAAAGCAAGAGCAGCAGAGTATGCATTCTCAAAGAATGCACCTGGATCTTCGCCATAAACCTTTTTATGATCCGCAATGGCTTTTGCAGAAAGAGGGTTTTTGGAATTATCCTGAGGACCGGAGGCATATACACCCTCAGCATTCTTGCCAGCTACCTTGATAAAGGTATCATCCTTAACTCCATCATCAGAAATGAAGGTTATCTTCATACGCTTCTTTTTCATCATGGAAACAATTTTAGAAGCCTCGGGATGGTAACCACCAAAAATTACAGTGTCTGCACCTTTGCGTTTAATTTTCTGGACGATGGCTGTGTAATCAACAGCACCAGGAGTGACTCCTTCAAAAAGGACAACCTCAGCTTTTCCGGACTCTTCAATAAATTTCTTTGCAAACTCAGCAAGCCCTTTCCCATAATCACCCTTATCATGGATAACTGCAATTTTTTTGGCACCAATCACATTAATGGCAAATTCTACCTCTGTTTTTGCCTGGGCATCGTCAGAAGCAATTGTTCTGAAAAAATTAGGATAATCGCCGGACTGGGTAAGGCCTGGGTTAGTTGCAGAAGGTGACATAACGACAACTCCAGCTTCCTTATAGATGGGAAGGGCAGCTTTTGTTGCACCCGAGCAGATGTGTCCTAGGACGACATCCACACCATCTGTAACGAGCTTGGTTGCGGTGTTGGTTGCAACTTCAGGCTTACACACATCATCTTCAATGAGCAACTCTACTTTCTTGCCATTGATACCACCATTGGCATTGTATTGGGCCACAACCAGCTCAGCTGCTTTTACTGTTGGCAGGCCATACGAGGCAAGATCGCCACTCTGAGCGCCAGCAACGCCAAGTTTAATAGTATCTCCAGCAAATCCGGTGGCAGGAAGAGCAATGGCAAAACCCATTGCAACCGCTGCGACAAACATTTTTTTCTTTAATCCTGAGCGCATTGTTTTCTCCAATAATAATGAAATTTATCTTTACCCTGTTGCAAGCTGTATCAAAAAAGTGGAGCAGGTCACAAAATAGGGCTGAAATACTCTATAAATGTTAGTATCATTAACGTATAATTAAGTCAAAAAAAAGAAGTGGATATTAATCACAATCAACGAAAAGTCACGTCTTTTTTGCATGATAAAAACGAAATTACCAGCACAATAATCACCTCTCAGGAATATGTCACAAAATTCTTCAGCTCTCTACTTCCTTGGCCGCCCCTTCAGCCCCATCTATTCTGCTATTATGCGGCTGAGAGAATCATTCTATCTTAATGGGGTCAAAAAACGCCACAAGCTTGACGTCCCTGTAATTTCAGTAGGAAATCTGACCATGGGAGGGACAGGAAAAACACCGATGGTGGCCCTGCTGGCCTCGGCGCTCCTGGCCAAAAACCTTAAACCTGCTATCATCTCCAGAGGGTATGGTGGGGCCACAGGAGAGAAGGTCAATGTTGTCTCTGACGGAGATCGCATTTTTATGGATGCCAGGGTGGCAGGCGATGAACCGTGTTTTCTTGCAAAAAATCTCCCTGGCGTTGCGGTACTCACAGGAGTTGTGAGAATCCTTCCCTGCAGGTATGCAGTGGAAAAACTTGGTTGTAATGTATTAATTCTAGATGATGGCTTCCAGCATATGGCAGTTGCTCGAGATCTTGATCTTGTTCTTTTCAGCGCAGCCTCTCTTGCAGGAAACAGTAGAGTTTTCCCTGGTGGCGACCTGCGTGAACCTGTCAATGCTCTTAAACGATGCAACGCTTTCGTAATCACAGGTGTAACTGACACCTTGAAGTTGCGTGCCAGAAAATTCGGGGAACTTTTGAAAAACAAATTCCCGGACAAACAGATTTTCTTCACCGCATATGGGGCAACTGCTGCTCGTTCACTGGCTGGCGGCAAACTGAACCTGCCTGAGCTGCCAGCACCCCTTTACGCCTTCTGCGGCATTGCCCAACCAGAACTTTTCGAAAACAGTCTCATGGAAAACAACATCCCCATTTCTGGATTCAAACCTCTGAAAGACCATCAGGTCTTAACTCCATCCCTTATAAAGTCAATGGAACAGCAGGCCCGCAATAGCGGCGCAAAGGGAATAATGACAACTGAAAAAGACATGATTAAGCTTCAGAAAAACACCTTCTCCCTTCCCTGTTTCAGTTTGAGAATGAAGGTCACTCCAGATACTGCATTTGAGACCTTTTTTCGAGACTGGATCACGACCACCTTTCCACCCTCCTGATGTGCATAATTCCTTAGAAAGATGTCATTTTCAACCCAGTTGTGTCATTGCTGACACAGCAGATACTCTTTTCAAGAAAAATAACTACACCGACCTATTCTCTCGTATTCTCGTATTTTTAAAACAGCAGCGGTCAGCCCAGGGAGAAGAAAAAACTTTGGAACAGTTATTGCATGCTACCAATACAAATCAAACGAAGCACACTATTTTATTAGCATATATAAGGATTCATAATGAGCTCTATTCCACTGGAACCCCATCAGCACACAATAAACACACCTGTCAGTTGCTATGGGGTGGGACTGCATTCTGGTGACCCCGTAAATCTCACCATCAAACCAGCTCCGGAAAACTCAGGAATTCATTTCTTTCGCACAGACCTTGATGACAAAAATGGTATTCCTGCGCATATGGATAAAGTCGTTGACACCAGACTGGCGACCACCATTGCCCATAGGGAAATGTATGTATCAACCACCGAACATCTGATGGCAGCCCTGCAGGGCTTTGGCGTTGATAATGCTCACATTGAGATAGACAGTGCCGAAGTACCCATCATGGATGGAAGTGCCGGTCCTTTTATGCTTCTTCTTAAAAAGTCTGGCCTTAAAAAACAGAAGGCCATGCGCAAAGTTCTGCGTATCACTAAAGAAATTACCTTTAAAGACGGTGATGCCGAGATAACGATACTTCCATACAAAGGTTTTAAGGTAAGTGGTGAAATCCACTTTGAGGATTCTTTTATCAAAACTCAAACCTATTCCCTTGACCTCAGTGCCGAGAAATTTGCAAAAGAGATCTCCCGGGCCAGAACTTTCGGGTATGTTGAACAGGTTGAAGAACTCTGGGCTAACGGTCTTGCCCAAGGTGGGAACCTTGATAACGTCATCGCCATCCACTGGGACAGGACTTCCGTTCTCAATGAGGGCGGACTACGCTTTTCTGATGAATTTATCCGCCACAAGGTACTGGATCTTATTGGTGACATGGCACTTTTGGGATGTCCCATCCTAGGCCACATCAAAGCCACACGCTGTGGCCACACTCAACACCTCAAGTTCATGCAGGTACTCGCCCAGGCCACCGACAGCTGGGAAATAGTGGAGCTGGAAACAAAAGGTGACCATTCAGTATTTCACCAGGTTGCCTCCACCACCAAAGCAATGGGTCAGCAGATAATTCCCTTCTTAGTTCCTCAGAAGATAGGCCAGGTCCGCAGCAGGGCTGTGACTGTTCCCTGTTGAATACACAGATTGCCCCCATGATTACCTGGTTGGAAAATGCAGCTTCGGGGATATTCCGGCACCACATAGCCACTTCGAGGATTCCTGATTATTCGACACTCCTTGACCAAAAAATTCTCTCAATAAAACAAATTCGGGTTCAAGGCCATAGAAAAAAAGAACTTCGGTGGTCTAACAACTTGGTTCTCCTGAAAAAGATAAGGCTCCCCCTGATCAGTAAGCATAGGGACGTGCAGATTCCTGGTAGCCATCAACTTTTCTGACACAAAATACATATCATGCATAACTTTATTCTGTAGCAGATGACGAACCTGTTCAGCATCGACACCCAAACCCACTTGGACCTTCTGATACCCACCGATTACCTTCCCATACTGCAGACGAAACAATCCGTTACTAAGTTTGCCATAATGAGACTCACTGAGATCCTTATAACCATATCGCCCCGGATAACTGCTGTCTCTTATGCGCTGAATATCTTTTGATGCATTGCCAGTCCACAGGATGGTATTCACGGCAAACTGCTCATCCTCGTGTTGAAGTGCCAGTCTCAAGGCACCTGTGCGGTACTTGTCACCACCCTGAAAACCAAAGGCATCATTCTCAGTAATACAATAAAACTTGTCAATCTGTAATGCGAGAGTACCCGTTGGCTGGCTGGTGCCAATTTGATCAATGTAATAGTTATAGGCGTACGCCAAGCTGTATTTCCTGCCGGTCTGGTTACTAACTGGATTTATAAATTTATTATTCCAATCCTGCTCATCCCCCCAGGCAACAACACCCCCGATACTGATTACCAGTTCTGCCCCTGACAATGGCGGCCCAATGCTTGAAATATTATAGTACCATCCAGTATGTGCATTCAGCTGCGCCCCGTCTCCCGTCACAAAACCGCCCGCTGTCAGCCCCAGCCGATTGATAACCGTACCAAAACGAAAAATGACTCCAACCCGTGCTCCATATCCCTCATGGTCAAACTCCTGCCCATAACCATATCTGGTGTAAAAAAAAAAGACAGGAACCAGAGCCATAACCAAGAGCATCTTCACTCTGACAAAATCTGCCACGTCGGGAACCACACTAACTACCAAAGCCATAAACGATCTACTCACCAATGATTTTCACCAGTACCCTTTTTCTTCTGCGCCCGTCAAATTCACCATAAAAAATCTGTTCCCAGGTTCCAAAATCAAGTTGTCCATCTGTTACCGCCACAACGACTTCACGCCCCATAATCTGCCGTTTCATATGAGCATCTGCATTGTCCTCGTACCCATTATGCCTGTATTGTTCCACAGGAGCATGAGGAGCAAGTTTTTCAAGCCACACCTCATAATCATGGTGCAAACCGGGTTCGTCATCATTGATAAATACTGAGGCAGTAATATGCATAGCGTTACAAAGAAGCAAGCCATTCCGTATCCCACTTTCCCGTAAACAAGCCTCGACTTCTGGTGTGATATTAACAAACTCCCTTCTCGTCTTTACCTCAAACCATAATTCTTTTCGAAAGTGTTTCATACTGTCTTCTCGATTAAATTTTTCATCGATGGCTGAAATGTTTCATTTTAAAATTTATTTTTCGCAGGTTCTGTCGCAACCCGTCTTGAATAGTAACAAAAGACTATGATATGCTTTTTTATCTCTATTTAAGACTTACCAGTCAATACCAATTCCACAAGGAGTTCTTTTATGATCTCATCACTTAAGGCATTATTGCTCTTCACCATGCTTGCCGTATTACTGCCTGGATTCGCATTTGCCTCCAGTGGGGGCAGTACCGAATATATCCCCCTCACAAACCACTGGGTTGGATACATCTCTCTACTCCTCTTCGGAATAGCATACATGCTGGTAATGACAGAGGAGGTAACACACCTGCGGAAATCCAAACCGGTCCTGTTTACTGCGGGTATAATTTGGATACTCATAGCTGTTATCTATGCCCGGCATGATATGCCCAATGCGGTTGGAACTGCCATCCGTCACAATATCCTTGAATATGCTGAGCTGTTTTTCTTTCTTCTTGTTGCCATGACATACATTAATGCAATGGAGGAACGACTGGTTTTTCAAGCATTGCGTAGTAAACTGGTCAGTGCCGGACTCAATTTTCGGCAACTATTCTGGATCACAGGAGCACTGTCATTTGTCATATCACCAGTTGCTGACAACTTAACAACTGCTTTGCTTATGTGTGCCGTTGTTATGGCGTTAGGGAAGGATAATAAGAAGTTTGTGCTGCTTGCCTGTATTAATATCGTGGTCGCAGCAAACGCTGGTGGTGCTTTCAGCCCATTTGGCGATATCACCACCCTCATGGTCTGGCAGAAAGGCATTATCAGTTTCGGAGAATTTTTTGCCCTTTTCCTCCCGTCACTTGTCAACTGGCTGGTACCTGCCGTCATCATGAACTTTGCTATTGAAAGGAGCCAACCTGAGGGTGATAGCAAGCAGGTGAGCATGAAACGGGGTGGAGTACCTGTGATGTTCCTCTTCCTCATGACCATTGTCACCGCCGTCAGTTTTCACAACTTCCTCCACCTCCCCCCTATGGCCGGAATGATGATGGGTCTCTCCTACCTTAAACTCTACGGTTTCTATTTGAAAAAGACCCATAATAAATATGCTAAAGGAATCGCCTATGATAAAGAAAAAGCTGATCAGGCTCTCGGCGACACAGTTGCCTTTGATATCTTCAGAAAGGTTGCCAGAGCCGAGTGGGATACTCTCTTCTTTTTCTATGGGATAATTCTCTGCGTGGGTGGCCTGGGATTCATCGGCTATCTGGGC
The DNA here is from genome assembly GCA_026988015.1 of Desulfobulbaceae bacterium. Classification (GTDB taxonomy): domain Bacteria; phylum Desulfobacterota; class Desulfobulbia; order Desulfobulbales; family Desulfocapsaceae; genus Desulfocapsa. The sequence continues at coordinate 35,727 of JALSMA010000051.1, forward strand.
ATGGTTTCTCACCTTATGTACGGTAGCTGGGGAGCTACCTATGCAAATATTACAGTTGGTGTTTTATCCGCCATCGTTGACAATATTCCCGTCATGTTTGCTGTCCTTACCATGATGCCTGACATGTCACATGGCCAGTGGCTGCTGGTCACACTCACCGCAGGCGTTGGCGGCAGCATGCTCTCCATTGGTTCTGCTGCTGGAGTTGCTCTTATGGGCCAGGCACGAGGAATATACACCTTTGGTGGTCACCTCAAATGGACTCCAGTTATTGCACTGGGTTACGCCGCATCCATTGCAACTCACTTCCTGGTCAATAGTGGCAAATTCTGACCAAGTCAAATGTCATCCTGAATCAGTGCGTATCAGATATCGATGCAGCATACGTCCCGCAAGGAACAGGTGTTTTTTCAACATACCTGCTTGGCCATAATAGTTAGCATTTCAGGATGTTATCAAGAAAAATATTCACACCCTCATCACTGATTCAGGAGTATGGTGCAAAAAAAAGGTCTGGCAGAGTATGTCTGCCAGACCTTTTTTTGCACCAACAACAGAACTTACTACCTTACCTCAATTCCCGCCTGAAAAAGGGCCTCTTTCACCTCGGCAATAGGCACCTCCCTTCGGTGAAATATTCCAGCAGCAAGTGCAGCTTCAGCACCTGTCTCACGAAAAACTTCAACAAAATGAGCAGCAGAGCCAGCTCCGGACGAAGCTATAACCGGTATTGTTACCGCACTTTTCACATGATTGATCAACTCAAAATCAAAACCGCTGTTGGTCCCATCTTTATCAATACAGTTCAAAAGAATTTCACCAGCCCCAAGGGCCTCACAACTTGATGCAAGCTGGACAGCATCCAGATCACGCCCTTCCCGACCACCTTTAACTGTACATTGATACCAGCAGTATTTTTCACCATCCGGACCTGGTACCGTGGTCTCAATACAGTTATGATCTGTCTCATCAGGACTCCTCACGTAGACACGCCTGGGATCGACAGAAATCACCACTGCCTGGGCTCCATATACCATTGATATCTGCTCAATGGAGCTCTTAGCGCTCTTCTTACCGGTTCTCAGATATTCTTCTGCAGCGTAACAGGCATCAGACCCGATCGATATCTTATCAGCACCTGAACGAAAATATTCAGAAGCAACATCAAGAGACGTGTATTGTCGGCCATTGCTGTCCGTAAATTCACGAATACCACCACCAATCGTCAATGGGACAAAGACCTGTTCTGATGTTTTTTGAAGAACCTCAAGCATGGGCTGGTCCTGCATGGGGAAATCCCTAAACCCGGTAATATTCAAAAATGTGATTTCATCGGCACCTTCTTCATAGTATCGTTTGGCGAGCTCAACAGGCTTCCCAAGATTACGCACCTCACCCTTATCCCTCACATCGTATTGATCACCTTTGGTCACAACCAGATCACCATTGTCATTAGCCCGCACATCAAGGCAGGCCACTACTCTCCTGGCTATCCTGGTTTCACACTGCTTTTCAACTACCCGGGAGGACGACAACACTATACTTTCATTAGCATCTGACTTCAGGTAGTTACCAAGAAGATTCAGGCCAGCTGCTCCACTTTTCTCAGGATGAAACTGAAAAGCTGCAATATTCCCCTTCTGAACTCCACTCACAAATTCCCGACCATAATTGGTAGTTGTGAGCAGCCATTCTTTATCTCTATCTTCCAGGAGTGCACAGTAGGAGTGCACAAAGTAGAGTTTTTCATCATTATAACCGGAGAAAAGGGAAGATTCCTTGTGCAGATTCACTCCATTCCAGCCAATCTGCGGAACTGAAAGCGAAGAACCAGGAAATCGTTTTACCTGTCCCTTCAATATTGAAAGGCCTGCAACCCCTGGTGACTCCTCACTTCCCTCAAAGAGGGCCTGGAGAGCAACACAGATCCCTAAAACCGGCTTGTTGGATTTTATTCGTTCTATAAGCGGCCCAACAAAGCCATCACGGTGTAGACGCTCCATCACAGAACCATAGCTACCGACACCCGGAAAGATCAGCCGTTCGGCGTTGAGGATGTCTGCAGGACTGTCAACATCCTGAACACTATAACCAAGTTTTGTAATTGCATTCCTGACACTTCGAACATTCCCAGCGCCATAATCAAGTAAGGTTATCATTATATTTTCTATTGTAAATTCTGGTAATATTTCCCATTTGCACAACCACGGCAGATAGTTTTTCCATCACGTTCAACGTCACGACAATCCTGCACCCAGTCGCCACAGCTCTCACACTGAATCCGTTTCAATGGTCTTCCTGGCATATCTTCTTCCGGGATGTCTACCCGTACTTCATCCACCGTGAACAGCTCATCTTGTGGCATAATCCGATAGGCATCCAGTTGTCTCTGGTATTTATCCTCAACCTCCGGGCAATATTTTTTTGAAAGTTCCCGGGATTCTTCTCTGGCTACAATACGAATTGCTTTACCGGTATCAAGATTTACAAAAGTGGCAGCCATAATACCATAATCAATCCAGCGCATTGAACGTTTCCCAAGGCTGCAGCCGGTAACAGACTGAATTGCATCAGTTGCACAACGATCTATTTCAACCAGAATATAGAGTTTCTTCCTGTCAAGACCTCTTGGGTCAACAATACCAATAGACTCAAGTCCAAGCATGGACATTCGAACTCCTATAACCTGGCCTGCACAAATGTGTCCATGTACCTTCGTGGATCTCTCCAGCAGAACATCAAAAGATTCCATTATATTCTCCACATATTCCCACCTTTCATGATCGGCTTTAACAAGATGCTACAATACTCAGCTGCCATTACAGTGTCAACCGACACAAAACAGCACCACAAATTAAATTCAGACCTAGAACTCAAAACCCTTCTGAGCCTTGACACCTGACTGATAGGGATGCTTAACCTCTTTCATCTCTGTAACCAGATCAGCGAGCGCCATCAGCTCCTCTGAAGCGTAGCGACCTGTAATAACCACATGCATTTCCCTGGGCTTATCCTTGAGCACATCAAGAATTTTCTTTTCCTCAATTATTTTATAATAGGGAAGATAGGTCAACTCATCTAAAATAACCATTGAGTGATTGTTTTCCTCAATAACTCCCCTCGCAAAATCCCAGGCCTCGCGAGCGACCTGTTTGTCCTTTTCAAGATCATCAGATTTCCAGGTGAAACCACGCCCCATAACATGAAAGTCAAGTAGATCAGAAAATTTTCCAGCTGTTTCAAGCTCACCATATTTCCATCTACCCTTTATAAACTGGATAACACACACCCGCTGTCCATGTCCCAAAGCACGGAATACAAGCCCTAGAGATGCTGTGGTCTTCCCCTTGCCATTTCCGGTAAATACAGCAATAAGCCCTTTTGACTTCACCTCTGATTGTTTAACTGGCCTTTCGGGTACCATGACTGAAGCTCCTGTCATAGAGTTTAGAAACCGCCTTCAGGTCATTGTCACCAAAAACCTTTCCAACACAAATAAGAGCGGTCTTACGTATTCCTGCAGCTTCCACCTTTTCAGCTATGGAATCAAGGCTCCCAAGTAAAATATTCTCGCCTTCCCAAGTAGCCTTTTCAACTATAGCAACTGGTGTTTCAGGTGGGTATCCACCTGAAATCAACTCCAGAACCACCTTGTCAATCATGGAGACAGAGAGAAAAATAAGCATGGTGGTCTGATGACTGGCAAGGAGACGTAATTTTTCAAACTCTGGCACCGGAGTCCGGCCCTCCTGCCTGGTAATAATGACAGTCTGCGCAACTTCAGGCAAGGTAAGTTCAGCATTCAGTGATGCTGCCGCCCCAAACGCTGAGCTGACACCGGGAACCACATAATAGGGGATCCTCAAGTCATCAAGGCACTTCATCTGCTCCTTGATTGCACCAAAAATTGATGGATCACCAGTGTGAAGCCGAACCACACGTTCACCATTGTTCCAGGCAGATGACATCACATCAACGATTTCCTCTAAGCTCATCCCCTGAGAGTCATAAATTACAGCCTTGCACCCATCAAGGATTTCCTTATTAACAAGACTCCCTGCAAAAACGATACAGTCCGCATCATCGAGAAGACGTCGTCCCTTCACAGTAATCAGTTCCACATCACCGGGCCCTGCACCAACGATGGCAACAGGGGCCCTGTCATTCTCTTCATTGCTCATTAACGATCTCCTTAAGCGCTCTGCTGGCCACAATGATTGTAATTGGATTAAACTGCTGTCTATCTACTGATGGATACCTGTAACGGCTGACGGTAACTTCTCTTATCTCGATGGAAAAACCCATTTCAGACAAAACTTTCGGTGCCAGCTGAGCTGTCTTTTCTATAACCGCATTAACCACAATTACCCCACCACTCTTAAGCCTTTCAGCACAGTACCCGAGTATAGCTCGAAGATTTCCACCACTGCCACCAACAAAAACACGATCAGGTGCAGCAAGACTATAAAGTGCATCGGGAGCCGCGCCCTTGATCAGTGTCATATTTAATGCCTTGAATTTTTTTATGTTCGAATCAATATTTTTCCACTGCTCCTTTTCCTTTTCAATGGACAATACAGTAAGCGCTGGAAACATACGGGACACTTCAAGACCAACAGAACCGGACCCGGCACCCACATCCCAGAACACCCCTTCACCTGTGAAACGCAACGCATGGATTGCTGCTGCTCGAACCTCATTTTTTGTTAGCAGCCCACGGCTGTGACAAATCTCTTTTTCCTGTAATCCAAACAGGGGCCGTGATTCTTTTCTGCCAGAATGGTATGCAGGGTTCAATAAGATCATGACATTAGGATCTGAAAATTTACTCTCTGCAACTTCATGAAGGGTCCCGCTGAACAAGCGCTCCTCCGGCATCCCAAGTCTCTCCCCTATATGACACGTTATTGACTCTGTGATCAAAGTTCCGCACTCTCTACTCAATTTTGCAGCAACTGCAGCAGGATTATTCACAGAATCGGTCAAAAGGACAGTTTTGTGATGACTGAGCACCCTCACTGCAAAATCATCCCAATTCCTGCCATGAAGACTGATAAAAACAGCATCGTCCCAAGGTATAGTAAACCTTGCACATGCCAGTTGCATAGAGGACACCGCAGGAACAACGGAAACTTCGTATTCAGGGAACTCGTCAAGGATTCGTCTTCCTATACCGAAAAAAAGCGGGTCACCTGAAGCGAGCACCACAACGTCATCCTCCTTTACAATTGACCGCATGGAGCTGAAACAATCCAAAAGTGGAACCACTGAAACATGGGGGGGAATACGCCTATCCATCATACACTTCTTAAGGCTGTTATACTGATGTCTGCCTGCGACGACTCCACCAGCACGATCAACTGCTGCCAAGAAGTCAGCATTGAGCCAAACTGTATTATCAAGCCCGAAAATCTGGATTTTACCTGCCATAGCTGCTCACCTTATCCGGCCTGTGCAACAATTGTTGTTGTGGCATCAACCAGGTAAACCGTAACTTCAAGCCCTGAAACTTCCCTAGCATATTCTCTGGCAGCTTCACATACCTGTAAAATCATTTTACCATCACCCTTTTCAAGGAGGCGACCATAGATTTCTCGAGCCGTATTGGACCCCTGCAAAGCAGTTATCATTTCATCATCTGCGCCAAGCTCGCGTAAAAATTCAAGCGCATCCTTTACTTCCAGGGCACCATTACGGACATGGGTCTGAGGAATCTTCATTCCCGCCTTCATCACTTTGGCCCACATGGCCGCGAGATGAATATGACGAAACCGGTGTTCAGCTGCTGCCACAAGGGAAAAACTCAGGTAATCGCCCATCATCACCAGAGCCTCTTCTGGTAGAAGCAGTGCCTCCTCAACTGCTCGCTCAGAGGTCCTGCCAGTGGACAGGATAATCTCTTTCAAGCCTGCTTCTTTAGCAACATCCATCGATGTTGCAATGGTAGCTGTCCAGGCATCGGCAGATATCGGCCTGACAATACCGGTTGTCCCAAGTACTGAAAGCCCACCCACAACACCCAATCTGCGGTTGAGGGTTTTTTTTGCAAGTTCTTCACCATCAGGGATTGAAATAGTAATATCGAGACAGCATTGATTTTTTTCAGCTGCTGCTTCAATGGCCTCGGTAACTGCTGCCCGTATCATCTTCTGTGGCACAGGATTAATGGCAGGATTTCCAACTGCGACGGCTAATCCTCTTTTGGTGACCTTTCCAACACCTATTCCCCCTGAAATCACCAGAGAATCACTACGGGAATCATCAGAAGCAGCAAAAGATACTGTTGAATCTATCCTTGCCCCATTAGTTACATCAGGATCATCACCAGCATCTTTTATAACAGACGCCATGGCCTGTTTCTGTTTATTGTCAAGAAATTTTGAGGATATAATCGTAAACATAACCCGTGACCCATCCGGGAAAGGTATTTCAACAGTATCCTGAGCAACACCAGTCATGACATGCAGGGCGGCAGCCTTTGATGCTGCAGCCGCACAGGCACCGGTGGTATAGCCAGATCGTAATTTTTTCATAAACGGAAAAGGCCAGCCTGCTGACAGGATGGCCTTTCTTCTATATAGAGCAGTGTCAGATTATGGTCGGGACGAGAGGATTCGAACCTCCGACCCCAGCGTCCCGAACGCTGTGCTCTACCAGACTGAGCCACGTCCCGACCGGGTGTTTCATATGTTTGTTATCTTCAAATATTTTTTGTTATTTGAGAAACTAAAATAACCGATGGCGAAGTAAGTAAGCGTAGACTCCAAAAACCTCAGTACCCCAAGAGTACTTCCTGCGGCTGCTGGTCGTACATATTTTGTTTAATTTCGTCTTACCAGGGGTAAACTCAATTAGACAGAAAATACAGCAACGTAGCTGCTGAAGAGTTTCTACGCCGCCCTCTTATTTACGCTTGCTTTGAAATATGCACCATCTCCGGCCATTGCGCAACAGTTTTATGAGCTGACAACCTGAGGGGAGGAGCAGAGCTGTGCATGAGCATCGCTTCAGACCATTAATCAAGGCGGAGTTGACATTTACTTGGCCATTAACGACAGCCAGTGACACCATTGTGATATCACAGACAACAATCAACCTTATCGCAGGAGCTGCAATGTATCACACAAAACTGGCAAGTGTCCAGCTTGTTCTCTGGAGAATGATAGAAAAGTACCATGTCGACCCTGAAGTATTTTTCAGACAACTTCATCTAAATCCTGAGCTTATGCATCAACTAGGGGAGCGCTACTCTCTGCAACAAATCCAACAACTGTGGGAAGAAATGCGCTCAAGAATAAATGACTCCTGTTTCAGGATTACAACGGCCACCTGCTAGCACCCTTCTGATTTTGGTACATTAACATTAGGCTATGCTATGCTTGCAAGTAGAACCCTTCGTATCAGTCTTGAACGATTGCTCCGTTTTCACCGGGTCATAACGGAGGTAAATTTGGGAAAAATGTACGATGACCCACGGACTCACAGCCTGGTTTTCATCTTCAAACCACATGAATCATTAGGCAGTAACGCAGCAAAAAAAGACGCTTATCTTGCCTGGTTAATGAGCATCCTGCGTATAAATTTCCAGAATGATCTCGCACCGGTTACTGTCCATCTAACCCATTCCAGGCCAGAATGCAGTCACAAATACTATGAGTTCTTTCAAGCATCTGTAATATTTAATTCTCCTGATTGTAAGCTTGCACTCTCTCTGGATGCCGTTGACCAGACCTTATCAAGCAGAGCGGTCCACGAAACTGGAAGCTTCATCATTTTGCAGGAACTGTCAAACTGTTATTGTCCCCCGGCAAAGCCGGGGGGGGGGTACCTAAAAGAAATTAGCTGAATTTAGCGATCAGACCATGAACACATACATAACATGACTTGAAGAGGGAACCAGGCTCACCAACATAAAAAAGATAATAATCGAAAACCTGCCCTCAGGTAATGTAACTGTAGATAAGGTTGCTGAAGAACTTGGGATGAATACCAGAACACTGCAACGGCAACTGCAGGATAAGGGAACTACATTTCTTTCAATTTTAAATGACACCAGGATGGATATCGCTAAAGATTATATCTCAAGTTTCGGACTTAATCGACAGCAGCCATAAAAACATGACAACCACCTAAATTAATTACATATTAACGTGAAAAGCCTCTCGCTTTTTGATATATTGGGTTTTGCGAAAAATCTAATAAAATCA
>JALSMA010000052.1 GCA_026988015.1 Desulfobulbaceae bacterium
GTGCTATATTCATTGTTCATGGTGGGTCTCCCTTGTTGTGGTTATGGTTATTTGGGTCGATTGCCAAATTTACCATAACAGAGACCACCATTTATTCTCAAATGTGCGAAAATTATTATACGTTATCCTTTCTGGATGTGCCCAGGAAAGTATTGATATTGAGAGTTTCTTTGGTGCCCAGTTGACTTCATGGACTTTGCCATCGGTCATGTCCATGAATGTCGGGAGATAGCCGTCTGCATCGAGACCCATATGCAGCTTGAAAGCTCCCTTTCTCTTTCGCAACTTGGCTTAGGGAAAGACTTACAGGCAAAGATCGACTGTAGTTGTGTCGAGTAAATATAGTTTGTTTTTAAAGGAAAATTTATGACCTGGAGAAACCATCTGGCATTTTTTAAAGAGTTCAAAAAAAGACTGTTTGGTTAAGAGATGCAGGTTGTTTTTCATTCACCCTAGCTAATGTTGCTCTTGAGGTTGGTCTCATGCCGAGACGATACAAACGATTGTGCTGTGCCTTTAAATTATCGGTAATGTCCCGAAGACTTTTTCTGCCGGAAAGCTGGCCGATCAACATTGCCATAAACTGGCTCCATCGACTGTAAGACCTGAATTTCTGGCTTGAGTGGTGGATATCAGCATGGTAGTCAAAAATATGTTTCGTAATAAGTGCAGTAATTTGTTGAAGGATTGTGTCATAATGTGCAATGCCCCGTATGTCACTGTAATACTAGAATTTTCAGGAAAAACTATTTTAACACAAAGAGCTCCGTGAGCCTCTTTTTAAGAATATTTATGAGACAGTACTGATTTGCAATAGACATTCTCGGGTACGATTGGTAATATCCATTAGCGTATTTGGTAGTCGAAAGAGGCAGGTTCGCAGATGTATGTGAGTCTGCTATTAGTCTAATTGATCAACAGGAGTGTATTACATGAAAAAAATTACATGGGCACTGGTTGCCACAGTTGTAACCCTCGTCATCTCTGCTGGATTTGCTCAGGCATCCACAAAAGAGGAAGTTCAAAAACGTGGAGTTCTGCAGTGTGGTGTTTCCACCGGGCTTCCTGGCTTTTCCATTGCTGATGAAAAAGGTAACTGGGCGGGTATCGATGTTGATGTGTGTAAGGCCATTGCTGCTGCAACCTTAGGTGATGCAACCAAAATTAAATACGTCCCATTGAATGCAAAAGAGCGCTTTACTGCTCTGCAGTCTGGTGAGATTGATGCTCTTGTACGTGGTACCACCTGGACTTTGACCCGTGATTCTTCACTTGGTCTCAACTTCACCGGTGTAAATTATTACGACGGTCAGGGATTCATGGTTACCAAGAAACTTGGTGTTAAATCTGCACTCGAGCTTGATGGTGCTGCTGTGTGTATCCAGTCAGGTACCACTTCTGAACTCAACCTTGCGGATTATTTTAAAGAAAAGAAGATGACCTATAAAGCTGTTGTCTTTGATACCCATGATGCAACCGCTGCTGCTTTTGATAACGGTCGCTGTGATGTCCTCACTTCTGATCAGTCTCAACTGTATGGATTGCGTACCCATCTTTCCAATCCTGAAGGAGCAATCGTACTTCCTGAAGTTATTTCCAAAGAGCCTCTTGGACCTGTTGTACGTCAGGGTGATGATGCCTGGTTCAATATTGTGAAATGGAGCCTCAATGCAATGATCGAGGCTGAGGAGCTTGGTATTACTCAGGCAAATGTCGATGAGATGAAGGCTAATTCAAAAAACCCAGGAGTCCGCAGACTCCTAGGTCTTGAGGGAATTGCCGGTAAGGGACTTGGCCTGAATGATGATTGGGCATACCAGATCATTAAGCAGGTAGGTAACTACGGCGAGATCTTTGAGCGAAATGTCGGTGCTGACTCTCCGCTGAAAATTGAGCGTGGTCTGAATGCACTTTGGAGTAAAGGTGGCATTATGTATGCTCCCCCTGTTCGCTAATTTTCTGTGAGCTGATAAAAGGACGTTTTCCTGTTTGGGGAACGTCCTTTTATTGTTTTGTGTCTTGCCGTTTTGTCAAGGTACTTCCCCTCGGATTTTGCTGCTATTGCCGGGGCTAACTGGTTGATAGGGAGAAGGCAGAAGGCTGAATAAGCCGGTTGTTGGAAGCGTGGAGCCCTGTGTTTCAGTCTTCTGCCTTCAGTCTAACAACCTGAGCAGTTAATAAATATTGTTGGCTACTATGTCCAATTCATCCAAAAAACAATCCTGGTGGAATAATGCCAGGAATCGATCCCTGTTTTTTCAGGTACTGTTGGTTGCCATGCTGGTGGGGTTCTTCTGGTTTATCGGAAGCAATACGCTGGCAAACCTTGAGAAGCGAGGAATATCCACAGGCTTTGGCTTTCTGTCTTTAAAGGCTGGTTTTGGGATTCTTCAGAGTCTTATTCCTTTTGACGAGTCCAACACCTTTGGTCGGACCTTTGTGGTAGGATTACTTAATACCCTGCTGGTCTCAGCCCTTGGTATTATTTTCGCTACCATTATCGGTTTTACTGCTGGTGTGGCCAGGTTGTCTAATAACTGGCTGATTGCAAAGCTTGCCGGTATTTATGTGGAAATGTTTCGTAACATTCCCCTGCTGCTGCAGATATTCTTCTGGTATTTCGCAGTGCTTCGGGCTCTGCCTTCGCCGCGCCAAAGTTGGTCAACGGGAGATATCGCCTTTTTGAACATCAGAGGCCTGTATCTTCCTGAGCCAGTGTTAGGGGCACATTTCAACCTTGTTATCTGGACTTTTGTGTTGGCAATTGTTGCAACTTTGCTAATTCGGCGCTGGGCCAGAAAACGTCAGGACGAAACCGGACAGCAGTTCAATATGTGGGCTACCGGACTGGGGCTGATTATTGGTCTTCCTCTGCTGCTCTTTTTTGCGCTCGGTGCGCCACTCAGTTGGGATATACCTAAATTACAGGGGTTTAATTTCCAAGGCGGTATGACCGTTATTCCAGAACTCACAGCACTCCTTGTGGCACTCTCTGTCTATACGGGAACTTTCATCGCCGAAGTCGTGCGATCAGGAATTCTTTCAGTGAACAGCGGTCAGACCGAGGCGGCTTCTGCACTTGGTCTCCATAAGAGCAAGGTATTAAAACTGGTGGTTATTCCGCAGGCCATGCGGGTTATTATTCCTCAGCTGACCTCTCAGTATCTGAATCTGGTGAAAAACTCATCCCTTGCCACTGCGATTGGTTACCCTGATCTTGTGGCGGTATTTGCCGGTACGACTTTGAATCAGACTGGCCAGGCGATAGAAATTATCGCTATGACCATGGGTGTGTATCTCTTTATCAGTTTAACTATTTCCGGGATTATGAACTGGTACAATAAGAAAACTATGCTGGTGGAGAGGTGATAAAATGACTGTACATGTAACAAGCCCGAGTCCGTCTTTGGCACCACCGGCCAGTACTGTTGGTGTGATTGGCTGGCTGAGGGAAAATCTTTTTTCCTCGGTAATAAATTCAATTTTTACCCTAATAGGTCTGTATCTTATTTATCGACTGGTGCCGCCGGCAATTAACTGGGCGCTGTTTCAGGCCGACTGGGTTGGAACTACTCGTGACGCTTGTACCAGCGATGGCGCCTGCTGGGTTTTTGTAGGCGTTCGACTCAAACAGTTTCTGTTTGGCTTTTATCCGTCCTCGGAGTACTGGCGTGTGGTAACAGCATTCTCGCTGCTTGGTGTGCTTGTCGCCTGGTTGCTTATTGACCGTACTCCTAAAAAAGGATTGGTGGGTGCCTTTACCATTTTTATCTATCCGGTTATAGCATACTACCTTTTTTACGGTGGGGCGTTTGGGTTGCCTGTGGTGGAAACCTATAAATGGGGAGGCTTGATGTTGACCCTGATCCTTGCCACTACCGGGATGTTCTTTGCCTTTCCCATCGGGATTGTTCTGGCCCTTGGCAGAAGGTCCTCCATGCCCATTGCCAAATCAATCTCAGTCGTATTCATTGAATTCTGGCGTGGTGTTCCGTTGATCACTGTCCTTTTTATGTCCAGTGTGATGCTGCCCATGTTTATCCCGGAGGAGATGCAGATAGATAAACTGCTTCGTGCAATGATTGGAATTGTTTTCTTTCAATCAGCTTACATGGCGGAAGTTGTACGTGGTGGTCTCCAGGCAATTCCAAGGGGACAGAGTGAAGCAGCTGAAGCACTTGGCCTCTCCTACTGGAAATGCATGATGTTTGTCATCCTGCCCCAGGCGTTGAAACTGGTTATCCCTGGTATTGTGAATACCTTTATTGCCCTGTTCAAAGACACTACCCTAGTTTTGATCATTGGTCTTTTTGATCTCCTTGCCGTTGTTCAGACCGCTTTTGCTGATCCGAAATGGCTTGGCTTTTCAGTTGAAGGCTATGTCTTTGTTGCCAGTGTGTACTGGGTAGCTTGTTTTTCCATGTCCCGCTATTCTCAGCATCTCGAGAAAAAACTGCATACCGGGCATGCCAGGTAGGAATCATTTATTGAGATGTTAACAGGCTTGAGAATTATAAAATTTATCGAAAGAGTAATACTATGACAGCAGCACAGGCTGAACAGCATAATTCAGATAAAGTGATGGTGGAGTTGCGTAATGTCAATAAGTGGTATGGTGATTTCCACGTTTTAAAAAATATCAATCTCAAGGTGACCAAAGGGGAGAGGATTATTATCTGTGGCCCTTCGGGTTGTGGTAAATCCACCCTGATTCGCTGTATGAACCGCCTTGAAGAGCATCAGAAGGGCGACATTATCGTATCGGGAATAACCCTTGATGATGACCTGAAACATATTGATACCGTCCGTCGCGACATTGGTATGGTTTTTCAGCAGTTCAATCTCTTTCCCCACCTTACTGTTATGGAAAACTGTTGTCTGGCGCCCATCTGGGTTCAGAAGAAAGCCAGGCGAGATGCCGAGGCTACGGCCATGCAGTATCTTGAGAGGGTGCAGATTGCAGATCAGGCTGATAAATTCCCGGGGCAGCTTTCCGGCGGCCAGCAGCAGCGTGTGGCTATCGCCCGGAGTCTCTGCATGAATCCATCAATTATGCTCTTTGATGAGCCGACCTCAGCTCTCGATCCAGAAATGATCAAGGAAGTCCTTGATGTAATGGTTGACCTTGCTCAAGAGGGAATGACTATGCTCTGTGTAACTCATGAGATGGGTTTTGCCAAAACAGTCGCTAATCGTGTTTTATTTATGGATGCCGGGGAGATTATAGAAGAGAATGAGCCAAACGAATTCTTTGATAATCCGCAGTCTGATCGTACCAAGCTCTTCCTGAGTCAGATTCTGTAAAGGTTCACCTCATGGCACATATTCACTGGCTGCAGCATGTTCCGTTTGAGGGGCTTGGGTCCATGGAAAGCTGGCTGCTGGAGCAGGGTTATAATCTGTTCTGTACCCGTCTCTGGGCAGGGGATCCGTTGCCTCCTGTGGATTCTTTCTCGGGGTTGATTGTTATGGGCGGACCCATGGGGGTCTATGATTTGGATGAGTATCCATGGCTGGCTGCTGAAAAAAAGTTTCTTCGTGAGGTGATTGGTCGTGGTACGCCAACCCTTGGTGTCTGCCTCGGAGCACAGCTTTTAGCAGATGTTCTTGGAGCGCCGGTGACTGCAAATCCGGAGAAGGAGATAGGATGGTTTCCTGTGATCCGTTCTGCTGGGATCCCCAAGGAGTTTATGGATATTCTGCCGAGGGAGATGGTTGTCTTCCACTGGCATGGTGATACTTTTGCACTGCCCGAGGATGCACTTTGTCTCTATTCCAGTGCAGCCTGTGAAAATCAGGCCTTTTTGTATGAAAATCATGTCATCGGCCTGCAGTTTCATCTGGAAACTACCCGTGATAGTGCTGCCGTTCTTATCGATAACTGCAGGTCTGAACTTGTCGCTGCACCATGGATTATGTCTGAGCAGGATATGCTCTATGGAGGAGCAAGATACGCCGAGATAAACAGCTGTATGCATAAACTTCTACAACAATTCTTCCCGTCTTGTAAAAAATAAATTTGTACGAAGGAGATTCTACCCATGAAAAATATAGTGGTTATGATTCTGCTGTCTACAGGAATTACTCTGTCAGCTCTGCCTCTGTATGCCGGGAATAATGACGTTGCAGAGACTTCAGAAGAGTGGAGAAAGGCAGGAAGTGAAATTGGGCATGCTGCTCACGCGGTTGAAGAAGCAACTGTTGAGAGTTCCAAGGCCATCTGGAAAACCACTAAGGAAGAATCCTCAAAAGTTTGGAAAGAGGCGAAAGAAAAGGGGATAAGCTTGTGGGAGCAAGGGAAGGCAAAGCTTCATGCAGTAACGGCCCCTGGAGTTGAGGACAAGGATGGTGACGGGGATATGCCTTCAGAGCTATAGCCTGTAACAGGGACTGAAGTCTTACTGAAGCAAAAAGGCCGAATGCAAAATGCATTCGGCCTTTTTGTTGTTTGAGGGCTTGCTGAATATGATCAACTGGCCTGCTCAAGGGCGACTGCTACGGCAACAGAGGCTCCAACCATGGGATTGTTGCCCATGCCGATCAATCCCATCATCTCAACATGGGCGGGAACAGAGGACGAACCGGCAAACTGGGCATCTGAGTGCATACGCCCCATGGTGTCGGTCATGCCGTAGGATGCGGGGCCTGCTCCCATATTATCAGGGTGGAGAGTCCGTCCGGTTCCACCTCCTGAGGCCACTGAAAAATATCGTTTCCCCATCTGATTGCACTCCTTTTTGTAGGTCCCTGCAACCGGATGCTGAAAACGGGTCGGGTTGGTGGAGTTACCGGTGATAGAGACATCAACTCCTTCAAGATGATTGATGGCAACGCCTTCTCTCACGTCGTCTGCTCCATAACAGCGCACTTTACCACGTTCTCCATCTGAGAAGCGGTTTTCCTTTATCACTTCAAGTTTTGAGGTACTGTAATTATACTTTGTTTCAACGCTAGTAAATCCGTTGATGCGTGAAATAATGTGGGAAGCGTCTTTGCCGAGACCGTTGAGGATGACTCTGAGCGGCTCTTTCCGAACCCTGTTTGCTGACATGGCAAGGCCGATTGCACCTTCTGCCGCAGCAAAGGACTCATGTCCAGCGATAAAAGCAAAGCATTTTGTCTCTTCTCTGAGCAGCATAGAGGCCAGGTTACCATGACCAATTCCAACCTGACGGCTGTCTGCAACAGAACCCGGGATACAGAAGGACTGCAGACCCACACCAAGGGTCGCGGCAATGTCAACAGCCTTTGTCTCACCCTTTTTTATGCCAATGGCCGCACCCACGGTATAGGCCCAGCAGGCATTGTCAAAACAAATTGGCTGGATGTCCTTGACGATTTTTGCAACGTCAACACCATAGGCATCGCAGATCTCTTTGGCCTCTTCAAGACTCTTTATCCCATACTCTTCAAGTACTGGAATGATCTGATCGATCCGCCTCTCATAACTTTCAAATAGTGCCATGATTGTTCTCCTTATTCCTTGCGCGGATCAATGGTTTTAACGGCATCGGCGAAACGGCCATAAGTTCCTGTGGCATTTTTAAGTGCCTCGTTGGCATCAATCCCGTCTCGTATAGCTTCCATCATCCGACCCAGGTGGACAAATTTATAGCCAATGATTTCATCATTGGCATCAAGGGCCAGTTCCATGACATAGCCTTCAGTCACCTCAAGGTACCGTGGTCCTTTGAGCTTTGTTCCATAAGTGGTGGCGGTTACTGAGCGTAACCCCTTACCAAGATCTTCGAGGCCAGCACCAATGGGGAGCCCGCCCTCTGAAAAGGCTGATTGACTTCTGCCGTAAACGATCTGAGTGAAGAGCTCGCGCATGGCAACGTTAATTGCATCACAGACAAGGTCTGTGTTTAGGGCCTCGAGAATAGTTTTTCCGGGCATGATCTCAGAAGCCATGGCTGCTGAGTGGGTCATTCCAGTGCATCCAGTGGTCTCAATAAGGGCTTCTTCTATGATACCATCTTTAATGTTCAGAGTGAGTTTGCATGCTCCCTGATGAGGAGCACACCAGCCCACACCATGGGTCAATCCGCGAATATCTTTAATTTCCTTGGCCTGAGTCCATCCACCTTCTTGGGGAATAGCCGAGGGACCGTGATTGGTCCCCTGTGCCAGTGGACACATATCTTTTACTTCAGAAGAGTAGTCCATAAGAGTCTCCTTTGATTGTTTTTGTGGATCCCCAGAATAAAGGATATGGGGAAAAGGGGCAAGTGGAAAGGCTGCTGGTTACCCTACCTCCTGTCCAGAAGATATGCACTATTTTAAAATAATCTTGTGTTTGGGTGCTGCAGTTGTTAGGAATATGGGGAAATTCCTGAAAATACGTGGTTATATGGTCAAAAAAACAATAGTGGAGTGCCACCAGCTTCCTGGAAACAGCAAATGCAGCGGTGTGTGATCAGGATCTGAAGGATGGTGGTAATCAGGTTGAGTTTACAATGTTTGTCGGGTGCAGCATAAGGGTGGACGTATTGATGAGGTTGTGCCCCTGTTGATGGATTCAGCCATGGATATAAAAAAAACAAAGGGAGCCTGCTATGAAACGATTGATTGTCTGTTGTGACGGGACATGGAATACACCTGATCAGGAGGATAACGGAATTCCTGTCCCCACTAACGTCTTTAAGATTTATAATGCCATCGCAGATCGTGATCCTGATAGTTCTATTGAGCAGGTAAAATATTACAATCCCGGGGTGGGGAGCAGCGGCCTTGTGCCTGGTAGAATACTTGGCGGTGCCATCGGGCTTGGGATCAGCAAAAATATCCGCAGTGTCTACCATTGGCTTGGCTGCAACTATGAAGAAGGGGATGAAGTCTATCTTTTTGGCTTCAGCAGGGGCGCCTTTGTGGTGAGAAGTCTCGGTGGGTTTCTTGCACAAGGGCTTCTCAATCTAAGGGACCTGGAGTCAAAAAAGGCATGGAAGCGTGTAAAACAGGCATATAGTAAGGGGTATCGAAAGAAGAAAGCAACAGTATCAGATTGGGCAGGGAATGACTGGTCCTTTTTTCATGGAGCAGCCCCTCTTCCCATTCGGTTCATGGGGGTCTGGGAGACCGTGGGGGCTCTGGGTGTTCCTGATGATCTTGAAATTTTTAATATCTTCGAGATCAAGAGGAACTGGCTGTTTCATGATATGGAGCTTGGGAATCATGTGCAATCAGCACGACATGCCATGGCAATTGACGAGATTCGCTCAAGCTTTTGTGTTAGCAGATGGAGTAACGGGGCAGATCATCCCGGGGCAAAGGAACTGTGGTTTCCCGGAGTACATTCTGATGTGGGTGGCGGCTATGGTGAGTGTGGTCTTTCAAATGGGGCACTTTTGTGGATGATGGAAGAAAGTGCTGCAGAAGGCCTTGCTTTCAGGAAAGAGGTAACTTTGACAATAGAGTCAGACCCGTTGGGGATTATGCACAATTCATTCAAGGGATCCTCAGCCAAGCTTCGCTCCAGGCCACGAAATGTTGATGCAATCATTCCGGAAAACAGTGAACTGTTTCATAAAAGTGTTTTTGAGCGGCAAAAGGTCTCACCAATCGAATATCCAAGTTATCATCCCACCCGGATACTGAAGAGGGGAGATTCGTGTACTGTGGAAGTTTTTGCAGACATCCGTTGGAATTACACTGGGATTTTTCTGGTCCCCGGCAGATATGTCTTTTCTGCAACAGGAGAGTGGCAGGATCTGAAAGATACCTGTGACTGGAGAGGAACAGAAGATGGCAAGTTAACAGTGGGGGATGTTGTGCGGGCAACCAGTTCATTTCTGGGCAGTTTTGAAGATCTGTTTAAAAAGATAAGAAAGAACGAATTGACAGATTTTCTTGGTACGAAGAGGGTGGAACGACTGAACTGGTTTATACTGGTTGGTGCCATCACCAATGATGGCGGGGCAAAAAAGGCAGTGGGGAACGATGGCAGTCCGGTGCCGCACCAGTATGTGGCTCTGCCGGATTATACAGACGAGGCCCATGCAGACAAGGGGAACAAATGTGGGAAATTGCATGTCACCAAGCCAGGATATCTATACTGTTTTCCAAACGATGTCTGGAGTCTTTATGCTAACAATCATGGCAGTGTACAGCTTACCGTGAGCCGCGTATCGTAGAGGACTTTTTCAGCTTCTCAGAAATATGGTTGCCAGTATTCACCGCTGCCTTTTTCTTGTGGACAACTTATACCAGAAAGTGGTGGGCTGATCCGTTAGTTATTTTGTGAAAATTTTTGCATTTTTTAAAATGAAGCCATAGAATTAATTACCTGAAAAACGGGAAGTTCTAGACGATCGTAATTAAATAGATTGTCCTCAAAAAGTCACAACCAACTGTTATTGTAGAGTAAAGACTTTAAAAAGGTAGTACACTATGCAAGCATACAGAGCAATACTCAACAAAAGGCTTGCACATGATACGTTACAAA
>JALSMA010000053.1 GCA_026988015.1 Desulfobulbaceae bacterium
ATCCACCCGTTCCCATTCCGAACACGGAAGTTAAGCTCTTTTGCGCCGATGGTACTGCATGGGCAACTATGTGGGAGAGTAGGTCACCGCCGATTTCTTATAGAAAAGGCCCCAATCAGTTTCTCTGATTGGGGCCTTTTTTTTGTCATGATATTCTACAGATATGATCGACTCTCCCCCTTCCTACACTGACAAAACCTTCCGCAAGATAGCCTGTTACCAAGCAGGCATTCTGCTTGAGAAGCAATGTGCTTTTATTTGTTATTTTTTTGTCGCTAATTTATTTCCAGATTAGTATGATTGGAAATAAATCTATTTTTTCCAGTATTTACAAATAAATTTTTCAGTTTACATGCCCTTGGCCAATCCACCACATGGGTTCTAAACCGCATAAAACACTCAGCATACTACTTTTCATTCCAATAGGCGTAGTGTGCTTCTTTGTCATCGCCGCCTTTTTACAAGGTAATACCGGGTTCCGTGTTGACAAAACCCAACAGGGACTGCTTATCTCCCATATCGCCTCCCCTCTCAATCCAGTGAAAAAAGGAGATTTGATTGTTGCTGTTGATGGTGTCAAATACAACCGTGTCCTTGGTTTTTTACTCCTCCCTGCCGACAGACCTGCCCCCCGGACTATCACGATTCTGCATGGCAACGAACGTTTCACTTTTTCAGTAAAGACTACCCCATTCACACTGACTCAACTGTTAAGCACCACCTGGCCCAAATTACTCCTCATCACTTTTTTTCTCACCCTTGCTGCTCTCCCACGCTATCGTGCTCCAGACTCAGTCCAGGCGAGACTGTTTTTTTTGATGCTCTGCGGCTTCTCTTCTTCCATAGCCGCCACCTTGGCATCTTCACTAATGTTGTTGCACCCCGCTTACATATCAAGCAGTCTTCTGTTACTCACACTTTCAAACTGGTTTTCATTTTCAGCATGGTTGCATTTCGCAGCAAGATTCCCTGCAAGTTGTGATATCCTTGGTCAAACAAAATGGCCTCTTTTCCTTATATACCTCTTTTTTCCCGTTCTCATTATCATACTCTCCCTTTTATTCAGTAATGCTGGTCCCGATTTTTGGTGCTGGCTGCAACGACTCAGAAATATTCCTCTTCCAATCAGCATAATTCTTGCTTTTGTAAAACATCTCTGGGATTACCGCAGAACAAATTCTCCCCTTGCTAAAAACCAGATCAAATTACCACTTATTGCCTACTGGCTCACATTTACACCATACTTTTTTCTCTACCTTCTCCCTAATCTATTTACTGATCGGCCACTCATATCCTTTCGAATCGTGGTCTTTGCTTTTTTTATCCTACCACTTGCGTATTATACCAGTCTTGGTCGTTACAGAACTCTTGATGTGGATAAATTGATAGCCAGAACTATCACTTTTGTCCTGTTGATAGCGTTACTAGGACTGATTTACTCAGTTTTCCTCACATTCCTCAAGCGTTTTCTTTTCGGTAATCAAGTCCTCTCCGAAGAATTATTTCTCATCTTCTTCATTGTAATGCTTTTTATATCCAGACCTTTTGCTACCTACCTTGAACGCTGGATTAATAAGATATTTTTCAGATACCGTCCCGTATCCACCACCCTGTTGCATTACTTTAGTGATAAAATTACGTCCACCCTGTTCATTTCAGATATTGTACAGACCATGATTGAAGAATTCCCTGAAAATATCAATGTAAACAAGGTCGCTCTGATGCTGTTACATGAGAAACAATCAAAAATCTACCCAGAACAGCTTCGATTCGGGAGTAGCCCATGGATCAACAGTGATCTTGTCAGCGAGTTTCATGATTTTTCTCCTGTCTGTATACACACCAATTATCCTGCCAGAACTCAACAAATGGAAAAGGAATTATTAGAAATTCGTCAGGCCGGGTTTTCCCTCATTTTCCCTATGAAATCACTAGCCACTGTTTCCGGGCTTCTATTCATAGGATATAGAAACGATGGAAGACGTTTTTCCAAAGAGGATATTCACCTCATTGCCACCCTTGCAAATCAGGGAGCCATAGCCGTTGAGAATGCTACACGATATGAAACCCTCCTTGCCAACAAAGAAGAAATTGAGTTTCTTTTTTCAGAACGGGTACAACAGCAAAAACTTGCCATTCTAGGTGAAATGACCGCCATGATTGCACATGAATTAAAAAATCCACTGGGAGTTATAAACAGCTCAGCACAATATCTTGCAACAGGGAAACAATCAAAAAGTGTTCAGGACGAAGTAATTCAATATATTCTTGATGAGACACAACATCTCAACGAGGCGATAAACAACATCCTGGGACTGGCAAAGCAAAGGCCTCCCCACTTTGAACAGATGGATATTACACAACATCTTTCCGGGTTCATAGAACGCTGGTTGCAAAACAACGATCATAATCCTCTTATTTCAATCGAAGTTCAGATCGAAGAGTACCTTCCACAGTTATATGCAGATCAGCGGCAACTGAACCAGGTTTTTTTTAATCTTATTCGCAACAGTGAAGAAATGATGCCTGAGGGAGGCTATATTCTTTTTCGTGCAACAAGTGATAAAAAGAATATCACCATCTCCATTCTGGACAATGGCCCTGGAATCTGTGAGAATAACGTAGAAAAACTCTTTAATAACTTTTTTACGACAAAGAAAGATGGAGTTGGCTTAGGATTGGTTATCTGCCAACAGATCATTCAAGCCCATAAGGGAAGTATCAGCATTAACAACAGAGAAGAAGGTGGAGCTGTTGTCACCATAGATTTACCCTTAAAACCCCTTAGCAGCATTAATTTTCCAGTGGTCCAAGGAAAAATAGAGAACAAGAGAATAAAGAATGACCGTTAAAATTTTACTTGCTGAAGATGACGAGAGACTGAGACGACTTTTACAGCTCGTTCTTAACGACGCTGGATATGAGGTACAAACAGCTGCTGACGGGGGAAGAGCCATTGAGTATTGGAAAAAATGGCACCCTTCTCTGGTCTTTACCGATCTGATGATGGAACCATTGAACGGACTGCATGTTCTACGATTTGGGCAGGATCATTATCCTGATATACCTTGTATTATTCTTACAGCCTTTGGAACCGTAGAAGCTG
Organism: Desulfobulbaceae bacterium; assembly: GCA_026988015.1. GTDB lineage: Bacteria > Desulfobacterota > Desulfobulbia > Desulfobulbales > Desulfocapsaceae > Desulfocapsa. The sequence goes on from JALSMA010000053.1 coordinate 3,107, forward strand.
CTGTTGATGCAATGAAAAAAGGTGCCTTTGATTTTTTAACAAAACCCATTGACCACACCCAGCTCCTTGAGGTAGTGAAGCAGGCCATTGAAGCAAACCTCCAAACCAAACACCATTACCAGGACCTACTCGGATCGTCCGAAGTGATGCAGGCGCTCCGTAATGATATTAATTCACTTGCATCCACAGACAGTACAGTCCTTATTTTAGGTGAATCCGGCACAGGAAAGGGACTTGTCGCCAAGGAAATCCACAAAGCCTCAAAACGACACAATGGCCCTTTTGTACATCTTAATTGTGCCTCCATACCAGCAGAACTTCTCGAAAGTGAGCTGTTTGGTCATAAGAAGGGATCCTTTACCGGATCGACAGGAAATCATGATGGCGCATTTACAAGAGCTGATGGAGGCATCCTTTTTCTGGACGAAATAGGCGACCTGCTCCTGTCGTTGCAACCGAAACTACTTCACGCAGTTGAAGAAAAAGAGTTTCTCCCCCTGGGTGGGACAAAACCCCAAGCAGTATCCTTAAAGATTCTTTCATCCACCAATCTTGATCTCAAGGAAATGGTCAACAGAAAAGAATTTCGTATGGATCTCTTTTATCGCCTCAATACCATGCAGGTTACCCTCCCTCCTCTCCGGAACAGAGGAAATGATATTATAGAACTTACCAATACATTCCTGACATTTTTTTCTAACGAATTTGATTGTCAGGAATGTACATTGTCAGAGGAAGCTTTTAAGATCATTGAAACATACTCCTGGCCCGGAAATGTCAGAGAACTCCGTAATACTATAGAACGTGCAGTATTGCGATGCCCGGGAAAGGCGATCACAGCCGACTGCATATCTGAGATTTGTTCAACAAACGATCACACCCAACCGGAAAACCCCAAGACAAACCTTGATCTTGTCGCCAAGGAACAAGAGTTTCTCCTCGCTGCACTGAAACTACATAACTGGAACAAAACCAAAGCTGCCAAAGAATTAAAAATAAGCCGCAGTGCCTTACGCTACCGATTGAAAAAATATGGTATAACCAACTCCTGATTGACCCAGCTTACCACTCCCCCCCAGCACAATATCAGCCCCGACAAATCAGTAAAACAAACACAGGATACCCTCACCAACTTTTACAAGTGGCGGTTTAAAACAACCGGTGCAACCGGTTGTTTTGAACCACTTAGCCAATCAAGGTCTCCCTCCCATTTTCCAGTAAAAATTATTTCTATAAAATCAACCAGTTCTACACACCGTATTGTTGGCATATTTATTGATTACCTTTTTTCAAATTAGAACTGTTAAAAGCTCGCAAAAGGCTGAAATAATAGATGGCTAAGTAACAAACTTCATATCCGAGACAAAGCAATATTCTATCTTTTCGGCGTACTAAGGTACTTGATAAGATAAGAAATTTATACCCCAAGGGTACTTCCTACGGGGCGCATTACGAAGGAAATGATAAGTTTTTACGAGTCCATCAAACTTTTTTAAAGGAGGAGTAAATGATGGTGCAGAAAAACAAGATTTCCCTGTTTCTGGGAGTAGCTCTATCAGGACTACTACCGTTGCAATTACATGCTGCTGGGGTGGTGACAGATACGATGATCCAACTCGGTGATGCTGGTACGTCAACCTCTCCTGCCGAGTGGTGGCTTGACCATAACACAGTCAGCCCCGCCACTGACCCCTTTACCATCGGAGGATATGCTAGATCCTACAACCATCTAACCATTGACCAGAATCATTCGTTTACTGCCTCAAATGGTTTGGTTGTCGGTCCTTCATATTCTTTCAGGAATCTTATGGATATCCAGACGGGTGGCAATGTCTCTGTTACTGGAGATGTAAGAGTTGGTACTGGGAGTATCTCCTATTATAGCACCTACAACGGAATCAATATCTCAGGAGAGAACGCCACTCTCTCCATCAGCGGCGTACTTGACATGTACAATGGCTACAATGCAATGAATAATTATCTGACACTGACAGATGGGGGCAAGGCGGTGGTTGAAGATGCTTTTTCTCTCTACTATCACTGGGCATACGGGAACAACTGGCTGGAACTTGGTGGTGGGTCCCTGTTCTTAGCTGGTGATAAAACAAGTGATTTCGCTGAAGGAAATGGCATACTGAGTTCTATCAAGGTGTGGGATGACGACACGAATGCCTTCGAACGCGTATCTTATTACAGCAGCACAACATTATATTCAACGCCATACCTGAACTGGCTGGCAGTTGATTATATAGAAGACGCTGCTCAGGCTGCGGCACTTGGTTATTCGGATGATTTTATCGGCTATACTATTCTTCACGATATTAATCCCGTTCCGGAGCCTGCAACACTACTACTGTTTGGTACGGGATTGGCCGGATTAGTGAGTACCAGGATTCGCCGGAAAAATATGAGACGTTGTAACGAATAAACAGGATCCCTCAAAAAAAAAGGTCCTTGCAGAGAATACCTGCAAGGACCTTTTTTTACGACCCGCCAATTTCATACTGCCAGGGTACCCAGAGGCAGGCATACCATGGAATTTCCCAGAATACTCTCCCAAATCAGCCACTCGTTGATGAAAAAGAGTAACGGCTATTTCAACAGAGCGTTAAGAATATCACATTTCCTGCAGATATCCATTTTCTCCCGAACATCAATGTCTTTAGTACACTCACATTTCGTTCCGCTGATAAACCAGCACATGTCACCACACTGAAACTCCCAGGCAGGGCACTCATTCTTGAATTCGCAGCCCTTTCTCTCCCAACAGGGTTGTGGATGTCTGTCTTTTTTATGTTTTTTCTGGTAAATAAGGAACCAGAGTTGCCGCTCGATGTGTAATGGGATTTTCCTCCATCCCTGTTCGTAACTGTGTATTGCCTTCAATGAAACACCAAGCAATTGCGCAAGCTGTTTCTGGGTCCGGCCCAATTTCTTCCGAATGACTACAAAGGCTTCTTTTTCCAAAATAGTACCTGAGACTTTTTGTTTTTTTGTAACAACTTAATTTAATTATCGAAACGCCAACCACCAAAACATACTCTCGTAACGATACCAGAAAATAATATTTTTTTCAGTAAAGAATTCCATTAAACCACTCCAACCTTAACTATCATTCTCTTTTTTTATTCTTTGCCATCTCTTAAGGAATATAATTATATTTTTTATTGCTTTTACGGTATCCTTTCGTTGAGTTTAAACAATAATTTTTGTATGTATCTCTCAGTACTACCCCCCTGCCAATTCTATCCATTATTATCTAAGGAGTCACCATGGCCCTGCATGTTGTAGATCACCCCCTCATCCGTCACAAAGTAGGACTTCTGCGAGAAAAAGACATATCCACCAAGGACTTCAGAGCACTGGCTTCCGAAATTGCACGACTTCTGGGATATGAAGCCACCAAGGACTTTCCGACTGAATCTAAAACGATCGAAACCTGGGCCGGGCCTGCAGAGGTAGAAAAAATCAAAGGTAAAAAAATCACCTTCGTTCCCATTCTGCGTGCAGGACTCGGTATGATGGATGGCGTTTTTGATCTGATTCCATCCGCTAAAGTATCCATCGTGGGCTTTTATCGGGACGAGGACACCCTGCTCCCAGTTCAATATTACGTAAAACTCGCTAAAAATATCGAGCAGAGAACAGCGCTTATTCTTGATCCCATGCTCGCCACAGGTGGTACATTGAATGCAACCATCACTCTTTTAAAGGAAGCTGGCTGCACCTCCATTAAAGGACTTTTTCTGGTCTCAGCACCTGAAGGTATAAAAAAAGTGCAGGATCTTCACCCGGACGTGGACATCTATACTGCCGCTCTCGATGACAGGTTGAATGAGAACGGATATATCCTTCCCGGCCTGGGCGATGCCGGTGACAAACTCTTTGGCACTAAATAGTTTGTTTCCATTGAAAACCTGGAGGGTGTCACCATCGAACGCTCACGGACTCAGGGAAAACTGCAACCCTGCGGCCTTGTAGGATTTCGCAAATACTCATCACAATAACTCTTAACGATTAAGGAGCTGACTCGCTTATGGACACGCAATCCATTGACAGTGATTATAATTTTCGGTTGAAAGACATCATTCTCGGTGCACAGATGCTTTTCGTTGCCCTTGGGGCCTTGGTTCTTGTACCACTGCTCACCGGACTAAACCCTAACGTTGCACTCTTCACTGCAGGCGCCGGAACGCTGCTCTTTCAAATAGTTACCAAGGGTAAGGTCCCCATCTTCCTCGCCTCCTCTTTTGCCTTTATTGCTCCGATTATTTATGGCGTGCAGACCTGGGGGATAGCCGGGACCATGTGCGGCCTCCTGGCTGCTGGGCTTTTTTATGTTCTGCTCTCTATTCTTATTTATTTTCAGGGTGGTGAAGTTCTCCACACCATCCTACCTCCCATCGTAACCGGTCCTGTTATCATGGTTATAGGGCTCATCCTGGCACCAGTTGCTGTTTTCATGGCAACGGGTATGACAGGTAACGGTTCTTTGGAACTGGTACCCCGAAACACTGCTCTAATAGTCTCCGCAACCTCCCTTGGAGTCACCCTGGCAGTAACTCTCCTTGGAAGGGGCATGTTCAAACTCATCCCCATTCTCTGTGGAATCATTGCCGGGTACCTGATTTCCATTCCATTTGGCCTAGTTGACTTCACCCCTGTTAAAGAAGCATCCTGGTTTGCAATGCCTTCCTTCACATACCCCGAATGGAACCTTGAGGCCATACTCTTTATTGTTCCTGTGGCTATCGCACCAGCTATTGAGCATTTCGGTGACATTCTGGCAATCGGATCCGTTACCAATAAAGATTACATAAAAAACCCCGGTATCCATCGCACCATGCTTGGTGATGGTCTGGCAACAAGTCTTGCAGCACTCTTTGGTGGACCACCAAACACAACCTATTCCGAAGTAACCGGAGCCGTTACTCTTACCAAAACCTTTAATCCTGCCATTATGACCTGGGCCGCCATTGTTGCAATCGCTCTTGCATTTATTGGAAAAGTTGGTGCGATGCTCCAGACTATTCCCTCCCCAGTCATGGGAGGAATTATGCTGCTTCTCTTTGGTGCTATTACTGTTGTCGGCCTTAATACCTTAGTGAGAGCTCAGGATGATCTTACAGAACCACGTAACCTTGTTATTATTTCTCTTATCATGGTACTTGGAATTGGTGGAATGAGTTTTTCCGCTGGTGCGTTCACAGTAAAAGGTATCGGGCTTGCTGGAATTTCAGGAGTTCTACTTAACCTTTTGCTGCCTCGCAAAAAGAAAAAACAATCCTGATCCGATATGACAGACAAAGAAGAAAAATCCCCGGGTACCCTCTATATAGCAGCAACCCCCATAGGGAATCTGGAAGACATCACCCTTCGCTGTTTACGAGTATTGGGTGATGTCGATCTTATTGCGGCAGAAGATACCCGTCACACCCGCAAGCTCCTTACCCACTTTCAGATATCCACCCCCCTTATCAGCTACTACCGTGAGAAAGAAGCTATACGTGCATCCCAACTAATCAAACGTCTTCTTGACAGTGAATCCATTGCCCTAGTTTCCGATGCCGGGACGCCGGGGATTTCCGATCCCGGTGCCGTCCTTGTCGGTCTAGCCCATGCAAACAACATTCGAGTAGTTCCACTATCCGGGCCTTCAGCTGTCACCACAGCTCTTTCTGTCGCCGGGCTGACAAACCCCCATTTTCTCTTTCTTGGCTTTGCTCCTTCCAAAAAATCCCAGCGAAGAACACTCCTCACCTCTCTCATAGACGCCCCTTGGCCGCTGGTATTTTACGAATCCCCGCGACGCATTGAAGGTCTGCTCGCTGACATCATGAATACCATGGGAGACCGCAACGCATTCTGGGCTCGGGAACTGACCAAATCCTATGAGGAACTTAAAAAAGGCTCCATCAGTTCATTTCTTGAACACGCAACCGCTACAACCAACCGTGGCGAATTCGTCCTGGTTGTTGAACCTGGAGAATCCGTGGAGGCCGAAGGTGCAAACCTCTCTGAACTGCTCCTATGGTATCGCGACAACACATCCCTGTCACTCAAAGACGTCAGCCGCAAACTAGCTGGAGATCTAGGACTCTCCAGGTCACAGGTTTACCAGAAGGCCCTTCATGTCTACAAAAAGAAAGCAGAGCCACAAAGCTGACACTATGCCTCCTGCAAACATCTGTTTTTCTATCGACCGTGGCGGTACATTTACTGATGTCTATGGAACTATCCCTGAGCAGGACATCGTCTACACTGAAAAACTCCTGTCATCGGATCCTGCCAATTATCCTGATGCGCCCCGTGAAGGGATCAGGAGGATACTTGAGCGCCACCTGCAGAAACCCCTTCCACCATCATCTCCCCTAAACTCCGCAGGAATAAGGTGGATACGAATGGGTACCACCGTTGCCACCAATGCCCTGCTTGAAAGAAAAGGAGCAGATACTGCCCTTATTATCAGTAAAGGCTTTGCTGATCTTTTAGCCATTGGTGACCAGACTCGACCCAATCTCTTTGATCTCGCAATCAGAAAACCCGAGCAGCTTTACAAGACAGTCCTGGAAGTGAATGAACGTATAAGACCTGTTCAACCTGGTGAAAAGGTTGCCCCTGAAAAAATTATCACCGGCACCAGTGGTGAAGAATTTCTTGTACTTGCACGTCCCGATGAAAAATCAATCCACCATGGGCTTAAAAAGATCTACGCCAGCGGTATACGCAGTGTTGCTATCATCTGTATGCATGCATATGCCGTCTATGATCACGAAGTGCTCATCGGAAAGATTGCCACAGACATCGGCTTTAGCCAAGTATCCATGTCACACCAGACAATGCCCCAGGTTAAAATCGTTGCCAGAGGCGACACCACTCTGGTTGATGCCTACCTCAGCCCTCACATACAGCAATACCTCCTCTCTTTCAAAGCTGGTTTTAAGGACGGCCTACGCAATACCCCGCTGCTCTTCATGCAATCCGATGGAGGCCTCACTGTCGCAGAACGCTTCAAGGGGGCAAATGCCATTCTTTCCGGTCCAGCCGGTGGTGTTGTTGGTTGTGGCACCAGCGCTTACCCGGAGACTGGCAACCGTCCTGTTATAGGTTTTGACATGGGGGGCACCTCCACGGATGTTTCAAGGTTTAACGGAGATTGCGAACTCACCCAGGAAACAGTAATAGCAGGAGTTCGAATTCAGGCACCACAGATGCACATTAAAACTGTAGCTGCTGGTGGAGGCTCGAGATTGTTCTATAGAAACGGTATGCTCCAGGTTGGTCCTCAATCAGCAGGATCTCACCCAGGCCCCATTTGTTACCGGAAAAACGGTCATCTCTCCATCACCGATGCGAACCTCTTTCTCGGCCGGATCCAACCAGATTACTTCCCCCGTATTTTTGGCCCCGATGAAAATCAACCGCTTGATCTCCAGTCAGTACGTACAGCTTTTAAAGAACTCACCAAGCGCATAAACAGTGATTACATCAAACAGGATCTTCCCCCAAAAAGCCCTGAAGAGATCGCCCTCGGCTTTCTTGAGGTTGGTAACGAAACCATGATCCGGCCCATACGCGAAATTTCTGTAATGCGCGGTTATGATATTAAAGAGCATGTCTTTTCCTGTTTTGGTGGTGCTGGTGGACAACACGGTTGTTCCATAGCAGCAAAACTTGGAATGAAGACCGTTTTTATCCACCGCCATGGTGGCCTCCTTTCTGCAATCGGCATATCACAGGCCCAAATCGTCGTAGACCGACAGGAAACAGCAGCAGACATCCTGACGTCTCAGTCTCTGCCCATCCTCCATGCACGTCTCCTGAAACTTGAGAAAAAATCCCTCCTTGAATTCAAACAACAGTGCAGTGACAACCTCACGGTTGAGGTTCACCATTTTCTAAACCTCCGGTTTCAAGGAAGTGACAGTGCCATGATGACCCCCGTGATAAACAGGTCAGATCCAACTGAATCTTTTCTCAGTAAATATCAACAGGAGTTTGGATTTCTTTTGAATGACCGTAATATACTTGTTGATGACATTCGGGTCAGAATTTCAGGAAGCACCCCTTCCGCCCCGAGACAAACCCTGCCTGATCCTGGCGAATCTCCGGCAGTAGGCATGGTGAAATGTTACTTTAAACAGGGGTGGCTGCAGACCCCTGTTTACCTGCTGGAGGAAATTTGCAAGGACAAACAAATCCCCGGGCCTGCTATTATTATCCAGGACGGCTCAACTATCCTGATCGAACCGGATACCCATGCCCATCGGAACAAATATGGCGATATCCTCATTGAACTCAGCCGGGACAGCTCTGAAAGTATCACAACTGCAATGGACCCTATCCAACTATCCATTTTCAGTAATCTTTTTATGTCCATCGGCGAGCAAATGGGAAGGACTCTCCAGAAAACCGCTATCTCAACAAATATCAAGGAGCGACTGGACTTTTCATGTGCTGTTTTTGACAACCGTGGCGATCTGGTCGCCAATGCCCCCCACATCCCTGTTCATCTCGGAGCCATGGGAGAGGCCATAAAGAAACAGATTCAGATTCATGGCAACACTCTTAACCAAGGAGACGTTCTCCTTTCAAACCATCCTGCCGCAGGTGGATCTCACCTTCCGGATCTCACTGTCATAACACCTGTCTGGCACAATAAAAAGATTGTATTCTATGTCGCTAGCCGCGGCCATCACGCTGACATTGGTGGAATTACTCCTGGCTCCATGCCTCCTTTCTCAAAAACACTGGCAGAGGAAGGGGCCGCCATCACCTCCCTTAAGGTGGTCAGCAAGGCCGAATTCCAGGAAGAACTGATCATCGCTGCTCTCACTAACTTTGCCGACCCAACCCACAAACCACCCATTGCCGCTGCACGCCATATTGCTGATAATATCGCCGACATCAAGTCCCAGATAGCTGCCAATAGAAGTGGTATCCGGCTGCTCAACGAGATAATTGTCAAATATGGATTTACGGTGGTTAAGGCCTACATGGGACATATTCAGACAAATGCGGAACAGGCCGTGCGTACAATGCTCATTGAGCTTTGTCGGAAAAGAGGTATACAGGATTCCCTGAAGCTGCACGGCGAAGACTTCCTTGACGATGCCACCGCAATCGAGTTAAGCATCACTATTTCTGCTAAGACAGGTGATGCCCTTTTTGATTTCCGGAAATCAGGGAACCAGCTTCCCGGAAACCTCAACTGTCCTCAAGCTGTGGTCAAATCAGCCATTCTCTATTGTCTCCGTTGTCTGATTGGAGAAGATATACCGTTGAATCAGGGCTGCTTAACTCCTATTACTATCAAGACTGCCAGCAACTCTCTTCTTAATCCAAACCAGGAAGCTGCAGTGGTAGGAGGAAATGTTCTCACCTCACAACGAATCACAGATGTTATTTTCAAGGCATTTACAGCCGCTGCAGATTCACAGGGATGCACCAACAACCTCACCTTTGGAAATGAGAATTTCGGATACTATGAAACCATTGGCGGAGGTGCCGGTGCAGGGCCTGGCTGGCACGGTCAGTCTGGTGTTCATACTCATATGACCAACACCCGTATCACAGATCCTGAAATACTGGAACGCCGTTATCCGGTGCTGCTGAAAACATTTTCTTTTCGAAAAAACTCCGGTGGCAATGGTAAATACCGAGGCGGTGATGGCCTTATTAGAGAAATCCAGGCCCTTGCCCCGTTGCAAGTTTCCATACTTTCCGAGCGACGGACTTACGCACCAAATGGTATTCTGGGGGGGGGAAATGGGAAGAGCGGAAAAAATTACCTGATCCGCAACAACTGCAAAACTGATATCGGTGGAAAAATTTCCATTGCCCTCCAGGACGGAGATGGTATTCGTATAGAAACACCAGGTGGTGGAGGATTTGGCACCACACAGCCCTCCTCTGCCACCTGACACAAGCATCAGTATTTCATCATCCAGTATCCATGACGGCTTCGCAAAAGGATTATTATTAACACAATGAAATATATTATGAATTTACACTCCGGTACGTTAAGAAAATCATTCACTGCCCTTTAGGGTCATGATAACAACAGATCAGGTACTCCTATGAAACCCAGAAGCTGTGTCACTCCCCAAAAACAATTTATTTATGGTATCCACAAACCAGAATACTGCAGCAGGAATCTCCGAGAATCCACTCGAGAACGTTCTCTTGGCCACTTCAGTACCGGAGAAGTATTTACAAATGTAGCAAATTACCCTGAGGAAAATGTACTGGTCAATGATGCTGACTGGATTTTTGAAATCCCCAACCCACTCTCCTTTCGGGGCTCTACCTATATTGACAAAGAGTGGGCTGATGGCAGCGCCTTAACCCCGCAAAAGATCAGTCTTCCCGACCCAAAAGAAATTTCTTTTAATAAACTGCTCAAAGAGGAAAAGATTCCTGCTGAATTCCTCCAATCTCTTCCTGCTCCCCTGCACCTCGCCCTTGCTACAACCTCCACAGATCCTGACGACCTGATGGCATTAGCTGAACTCTCCTGCCGTATTGAAAAGGATGACAAAGGTGTACCCACAGGGCTTACTTACCAGAAAAACTCACAGGGACGTGTCCGTGCTGTCATCTCAAATCACGCGCTTTTTGAAGCTGTAGCAAATAATCCGGTTTTACCTGACTCATACAAGGAAGTTATGGTACTTAGGCCAGGAGCACAGGGAGAAAGCGAAATAGTTGGGGAATTTACAGGTTCTGACAACAAAACCCATTCTTTTGAATATTTACGCAGAAACTCATACATAGCAGGTGGTCATTACGCCGCCAACATGGCAGACGATGCTGTTCGATACTCCATTGCCCAGCTCTCTATGGATGATATGACAGGATTACGGCATCTCTTTTACCAGAGAAGCTTTGTACGCATTGCCGACAAGATCGGGATTTCTGTAAAACAGAACCTGGAACCCTGCAGCGCTGACGCCCTGGAAGAGCTACGCGAAGCGATACTGAACGCACTCAAGCGCGACAACAGCCTGGCTGGTACGACCACCCTTTGGGGTTGGAATTTCGGGTTTGACTACGCCCCCACCAATTACCGCCTCCATGCCTCCCATCAACAGGTTCATCAGCAGTATGCTATGATTCCACGGGAAGTTGCAATACACTCCGGAAGCCTCAACAATTCCGAAGGCAGCATGCCCGCCTTTGGCTGCGGCGACATGGTAGCTGAAGTCATTGAAAATTATTTCCGGGAGCACAACAGTGATTTCTTTGATGATTATCTTGGTTGTATCAGGAATAATATCCGGATGGACGAAAGAAAAGATCTGGAATCCAGCCTGATAATCTGGGAAGACAAAAACAGTATGCTGTTTGTCCCTAAAGCCCAGACCTCACAGTGGGAACTGCAGCTGATGGCACTCCACAATAAGGATGGCGACATCATAGGAAATATCCTAGAGGCCGATACAGCCTCCAGAGCGTCACTTGACAAAGGAATATTTTTGGCCCAGAAGGTTCTTGCCGGACGTGGTGCCAGAATGGTCACATCAATAGAGTATCCCAAACGGATACAAAACGGCAAATCCCCAGCACAGCATCTGATTTACAGTTTTCTGCCACGCCTGCCACAATCTCCAGGGGCCTTCAGCGAAGCGCAACTCCGCTATATCAATGGACACTATCCTGAAGACTTTGCCAGCGTCTGTAGAAAAGAGCTGAAAAAACTCGACATAGATTAGGATTGTTAATGCTCGGTCACGGTATTCTTTCTCTTAAGGACTTTCTGAAGTCCAAGCTGTTCCTGAACATTGATAATCAGCGGCCCGCCAATATTAGCACCAAGCTGTACACTGTTTTTCTCCTCTTCTTTTTTCAAGATGAGGAAAACACCAATATCAAGGGGATTATTGGCCTTGATAATCTGCTGCTCACTATCATCTAAGAAAATATCATAATTCAGATCATAGGCAGTTGGATCAACAAGAGTGAAGGTTACCACAGGCGATTTACATGATTCAAGCCAATATGCGGAAACTTTTCCATCATCCTTGTGAAAAATCTTAAAAGTAGTGTATTCTTCAAATCCGGGAATACCCTTGGGGAATGTGAAGATTTTTTCCGATTGAATAGATGGTTGTTGCGTCACTCTGCTTTGCATACTCATGATCACTCCCTGATTATTGAAATTAAAAAAGTTGCCAATACTTGCTTTATCGGTAACCTAGTGACTTTTTATTAGACTTTTGTTTATTGTTTTTTATTGGAGTTATTATCATGGACACAAATGGATTTTTTGGAAACTGGGGTGGAGCCTATATCCCCGAGGTACTGCACCAGACCTTTCAAGAACTGAAAGAAGAATATGCCAGATGCCGGAAAGACCCGGAGTTCTGGCAAGAGTATCTAACCCTTATGTCAACTTACTCCTGTCGCCCCACACCGCTCACCCACGCAGAAAACCTCAGTCGCCACTTCGGAGGAGCGGATATTTATATCAAGCGTGAAGACCTTAATCATACCGGCGCTCATAAGGCAAATAATGTGATGGGCCAGGGATTACTGGTTAAACGTATGGGAAAAAAACGAGTAATCGCTGAAACTGGAGCTGGACAACATGGAATGGCCACAGCCACCATGGCCGCCAAATTTGGCCTCGACTGTACTATATATATGGGGGAAGAGGATGTTCTAAGACAACGTCCCAACGTATTCTGGATGGAGAAAATGGGTGCCACGGTTGTGCCCGTGACAGATGGTTCTCAAACACTGAAAGATGCAATTAATGAAGCATTCAGAGACTGGGTCACCAATGTTGATGACACCCATTATGTTTTTGGCACTGCCTGTGGTCCTGCCCCATTCCCGGAAATGGTGTCCTGGTTCCAGTCCATCATCGGCATAGAAGCAGCGGAGCAGATCGTAAAATATCATGGTAAAATGCCAAGAAGAGTCTATGCCTGTGTCGGTGGCGGTTCCAATGCCATGGGTGTATTCAAACGATTTCTCGATGAGGATGACGTGGAACTGGTGGGAGTTGAAGCAGGTGGCCACGGTGCCGACAGTGGTGCTCATGCCATCCGACTCTCAAGTCCCGACGCAACACCGGGTGTTGCTCAGGGGTATAAGACCATGTTTCTCCAGGATAATGATGGCCAAATGAAACAGACCCATTCCGTTGCTGCAGGACTTGACTATGTTGGAGTATCTCCCATTCTCAGCGATCTCTGGGAACAGAAAAAGGTGCGTTTTGAATCAGCCACAGATGATGAAGTCATGGCTGCCCTCGATCTCACCATGAAGCTTGAAGGAATCATTCCAGCCCTTGAGTCATCCCACGCCTTTGCAGGTGCATTCAAAGAGGTGGGCAAACTTTCCAAAGAGGATGCCATCATTATTAATCAGTCGGGACGTGGAGACAAAGATATTTTCACCATTGCCCACGCTTTTGAAGATCCATCCTGGAAAAAATTTATCATTGACCGCGGCAAAGAATACAGCTCAAACTAATCGTTACAGGATCATATCATGCAGTTAGAACAACAGTTACAGGAAAAATTAGAAACCAGAGACATCCTCCTCATGACTCATATTGTACTGGGATATCCCTCTTTTGAGGTGAACCGGGAGGTAATCAGACAGATGGTCAATGAAGGAGTTGACTGCATTGAGATGCAGATCCCCTTCTCAGAGCCAATGGCGGATGGCCCGGTGATTTTAAAGGCCAACCAGGACTCACTTGCCGCCGGAACAACGGTTGAGGAATGTTTTAGTTTTGGTGCTGAAATGGTGCAAAAACATACTATACCATTCCTCTTTATGACCTACTACAATATCATTTTCAAATATGGTGAAGAGGCCTTTTTTAAAAGGGCGGCAGAGTGTGGCATCAGGGGTTTTATTGTTCCTGACCTTCCTCCGGAAATGGGCAAGACTTTTCTGGAACTGGCAGACAGATACGACATTGCTCCAATTCTTATTTTCGCCCCTACATCAACAGATGACAGAATGAAACAGCTGTCCGGGTATGGCCGTGGCTTTATTTACTGTGTAGCAAGGAGAGGGGTCACCGGAAAAAAATCAGACTTCGACCATGATTTCGATTCCTATCTTGCCAGGTGCAGAACTGCCACAGAGCTGCCACTGGCTGTGGGTTTTGGTATCCAGAGCAAAGAAGACATTGATGCCCTGAAGGGAAAAGCGGATATGGCAGTTATTGGATCACGCACCATCAAGCTGGTTGCAACGGAAGGAGCAGATGCTGTGGGACCGTTCATTGCAGGCCTGCGCTGACATGGCTGAACACAATGATGTAAAAAGGCCTCCCGGAACAGTTCTCGTAAGCCTTCACATCATTGTGATCAGCAGTGTTTCCTCCAGTTTGGATGGGTGATCCCAAACTTCTTCACCTTGTAATTCAAGGCCCTGGGACTCACCCCAAGTTTCTCCGCAGCATTTTTCTGTACCCAGAGACACTCCTCAAGGGCACTTAAGATAAGTTCTTTTTCATGCCCTGCCAATGAACTGTTACCTTTTGGTGTAGCATTGCTATTCCCTCCATTTATACGTTTTTCAGTGGGAAGAGACAGGTTATAGCTATCAATCAGTTCATCATCCTCCAAAATCACCGCACGTTCAACAGTATTGGCAAGCTGCCTGATATTTCCAGGCCAGCTGTACTGCTGCAGTTGTTCAAGGGCGCTTTCGGTAAATCCCCGCACCTCACTCCCCAGCGAAGCTGAATATTTATTAAGGAAGTACTGGGCAAGGGGTAGCAGGCACTGGCGCCTCTCCCGAAGATCCGGGAGGCGAATGGGAAGGACATTTATCCTGTAATAAAGATCTTCTCTGAATTTTCCAGCCTCAATCTGTTCCGGCAGATCTTTATTTGTTGCCGCAATCACCCGAACGTCAGCATAAATTGTCTTATTTCCCCCTACCCTTTCAAATGATTTCTCTTCTAACACCCGAAGCAATTTTGTCTGCAGACCAAGGCTGATTTCACCAATCTCATCAAGAAAAAGAGTGCCGCCGCTGGCCTGCTCAAATCGCCCTATTCGTAATTTTTCGGCACTGGTAAAAGCTCCCTTCTCATGCCCAAAAAGCTCGGACTCGAGGAGATCCTCGGGGATATTGGCACAGTTTATCTTGATAAATGGTTTCTGCCTTCTTGGACTGTTATAGTGGACGGTACCTGATAGAAAACTCTTTCCGGTACCTGTGGCTCCAGTGATAAGAATTGTTGAATCAGTCCGGGCAAATTTTTCCAGACTCTTAATGACCTGCTTCATGCCGGGGCTATAAGCAATTACATCATCAAAGTGATAGATAATATCCTGTCGATGTCGCAGATATGCGACTTCATTACGCAGTGCCTTATTTTCAAGAGCTTTATTCGTGGCAACTTCATAACGGGTAATCGATGCCGGATGCACCAGATAGTCAAAGGCGCCACTTTTTAACACCTTGACCACCACCTCCGATTTATCTTCGGGACCAATGACAATTACAGGGGTGTGCGGTACACACCTGCAGGCATTCTCAAGTAGTGCTATGTTCGCCCTAGCAGCGAGAAAGAGAAAAATAAGATCATACTCATTTCCCTTTAACTCACTCAGTAAATGATCTTTTCCACCGCAAAAACTGATCCTGGCCCTATCTGCAAGGGCTTGATGAATGGTTTTATGACTTTCTTCTGGAATTGCATACGCCAAGATTGTATACATACTACTCCTTTACCGGAAAACGACTTGTATTTCACATTTGTAACCCATCTACAAAAAATCATATGTGAAATCAATTTTCAATGCAAATAAAAACAGGTTTTTTCAGAAAAATGAATCCGTGAGCGTTCGACGCTGATTCAGTGAAAACAAGAGACTTACAACCAGTGGTATCTACAGGGAATCAATGGAATCAGATATACAATTTATGGAAAGGGCACTGTTACTGGCCCAGAAAGCTGCAATACAAAATGAGATTCCTGTGGGTGCCATCCTGACCCTGAACGGTGCCCTTATCTCCGAAGGACAAAATTCACCAATCAGCAGCTGCGACCCCTGTGCGCACGCCGAAATTATCGCATTACGAAGTGGCGCCACCCAACTTGGTAACTACAGGATGCCAGGAACAACACTCTATGTAACCCTTGAACCCTGTATCATGTGCATGGGTGCAATTATTCATGCACGGGTCAAGAGACTGGTTTTCGGAGCATACGACCCTAAGACAGGGGCGGCAGTATCGTGCTACAATATTGGACAGGACAATCTCCTCAATCACCATCTTGAAATAAGTGGCGGAATCTGTGAAATTCAATCTGCAGCCCTTCTTAAAAACTTTTTCAGAGAGATACGTAGAAAAAGAACCCTCTCATGAAAGGTATTCTTTTTTACAGAAAATAGAGTTTTTGATTGCGAAATTTCCCGTCTCAGGCTAAATAGGCTCCTTATCTTTAAAAAAGATGCTTCAGGAGGGGTGGCCGAGTGGCTTAAGGCGCACGCTTGGAAAGCGTGTGTACGCAAGTACCGTGAGTTCGAATCTCACCCTCTCCGCCAATTTACAAAAACCACCATAACAAATATATGTTATGGTGGTTTTTTTACAAGTCCATCATCTATGACAATTCTTCTTTAACTGCCTTTCCGATCTGATTCAAGCTATACGGTTTACGAATAAGCTGCTTCGCCCCCAGCTCAAGAGCCATCCGCACCTCATCACTTTCTGAAAACCCACTGACAACAATGGCTTTCAAGTCAGGCTGTATACTGATGGCCTGTTCAAAGGTCTTTCTGCCGTTGATACCAGGCTCCATGATCATATCCAGGATCAGCAGGGATACCCGGTTACTTCTCAGGTACTCAAGGGCCTCTTCACCTGAACTTGCAGTAACCACCAGATACCCGAGTGCCGTCAGTATCTGACTTGCAATTTCAAGTTGCTGAACTTCATCATCCACTATGAGCACAGTTTCTCCATTACCCACAAGATCATTAAAATTTTCCTCCTCAATCTGCTTACTCAGATCATCACGGGTGGCTGGAAAATAGAGATTAAAAACTGTTTCCTTATCATCACTTTCCACAGTTATCATACCATTATGATCTTGTACTGTATTCATCACAACGGTCAGGCCAAGTCCGGTTCCACTCTTTCCCATTTTCTTTTTAGTATAAAAAGGCTCAAAAATATGATCAAGATCCTTCTGAGCTATGCCGCCTCCGGTATCAGACACAATTAACTGCACATATTCACCTTTTTTCATGTACTGATTATCATGTCCTGGCATATCTATATAGATATTACAGGTGGATACTGTCACAACACCATCCTCCTTCACTGATTCCATGGCATTGGCCACCAAGTTCATAATGCACTTTCTAATATGAACAGGCGAACAGGAAATATTTAACAGATCGGCGGCAAGTTTCTGCTCACAGATAACTCCCTGATGATCCTGCTCGAGCTTTTCGTATTCAGGGGAGTTAACATAACCTTGAATAAGTGTATTAATATTAGCAGGTTCTCTTACTGCAGCTGCTCCCCTGGCAACCGTGAGCATATCTGCCACCACATCTGCAGCCCGCTTCCCTGATTCCTGAATAAGCTCCAGCGGTCGTCTCATATCGCTGTCTTTGGGAACATTCATAAGCAGCAATTCCGGATAACTGACAATTCCAGACAGAATGTTGTTCAGGTCATGTGCCACCCCTCCTGCCATCACTCCAACAGCCTCCATTTTCAAGGAACGATGCAGTTGCACCTCAAGTTCCTTCTGTTTACTGATATCTGTGAAAAAGGCAAAGCAGTAGGACTGACCATGATACTCAAAATAACTGAGATACAATTCTGCCGGAAAGGTTGTTCCATCTTTACGACGATGTACGGTCTGCTTGGAAATTGATTCCTTTACCGGAGACCAGCCTTCATCACTCAGATCCAGATAAATATCTGCTATGCCGAGGGTGAGCAGTTCTTCTCGAGTGTAGCCAAGAATCTTTGCAGCAGCCTTATTAGCATTTATAATCCTGGTGTCTTCCAGTTTGGCAGAAATCTGGGTCCAGATGATAGGATACGCACAGGAATCCACCGCATACTGAGTCAGCAGGAGTTGTTTTTCTGTTTCCTTTAACAGTTCAGCCTGTCGCGATATCTCCAGGTTCTGTTTCTTGAGTTTTTTATTATACTTCCCAAGGGTAAAAGACCTGAACAGTAACAACAAAACAACAACGGTAAGGACCAGAAGGATTCGCCAGAATCTCGTAAGGTCAAAACTCTTTTCGTAGTTTACGGAAATCCACTTATTCAAGATCTCCTGATGCTGCGATTTTTCAATGGTTTTTATGGCCTTGTTAAAAATTTCCTTTAAAAGAGGCCAGTCGTTACGAGTGGCTACTCCAAGTTCCCAGCGCTCATCAAACTTGCCAACAATTTTCAGTTCATCTGAAAAACCTTTTTGAATACTATCGCTAACAGTCGCCAGGGTACCAATAAATCCATATATTTTCGCCTGTTCCACCATTTTTAAGCCTTCTGAAACAGATGGGACATCAACAATCTGCATCTCGGGATATTTATTACGAAGGATTTCCCCGAAGGCGTAGCCTGTAACAACGCCAAGGCGCTTATCTTGCACTGAGCTGATATCAGCAATAAAACGTTGATCATTTCTGGTTGCAAGAACCAGGGGGATAGAAAGATATGGCTCAGTAAAATCCATATACATCAATCGCTCCGGCGTAGCCATTGCCAATGAAAAGATATCACACTTTCTTGCCTTGGCAACCGCGATACTCTCCGTCCAGTTCTCTGTTTGAACCAACTCTATTGGAATTCCAACTTTTTCTTCCAAAATTGCCATATAATCTGCACTCATCCCAACATGTCTGCCGTTATCTATTTTTTCAAGGGGCATCCAGTCTGGATCCACACACATGGTAATTTTTTTCTTTTCCGTAAGAAATTCTTTTTCCTGAACAGTCAACAGAGACGCAAACTCCGAGCTTGAACTTGCTATATTGCGCCCCCCTTCAGCAATCGGAGTTACTGCAACAAGGGACTCCGCAGAGACCAGCAGCAGTGAGGCGACAAACAACAGCAAAAGACAGGATGGAAAACAAATCGTATTCAGATAAAAACGCATATAAATCCTCGGAAATATGAAGAACAGGTAGGTACTCGTTGCTGGTTATAGTATTAGAAGAAGACAACAGAGTCAAATCCTGCTACGAATATACTCTCATCAATTAATAAAATCGTAAAAAAGGTCAAAACAAGATGGACTTGCAAAATAGCACTTGGATGCTCTGAAATAGTCTTGACGCCTTCTTTCTGTTTGTGTATAAAGGCTTCTTGGTGGCGATATATCGCTGCCAGGCCTCATACAAATTTTCGTTTTGATAGTCGGGTCCTGTACAATTAAGGATCATGAACTCCGCCAGGTCCGGAAGGAAGCAACGGCAATGAACCCCTTGATGTGTTACAGGGTGCCCGGCTATCATCTTTTAATCAACTGACAGTATTGCTCTACTGCAGAATTGTTATTTTGATTCCAGTGTATATTTTCACAAACCTCTAGGTAGGTCTTTTCCATGTCCTATTTGGTTCTTGCCAGAAAATCACGTCCCCAGGATTTTGACCAGGTTGTGGGCCAGACGCCAGTTGTCAAAACCCTGAAAAACAGCATTATACGAAAGAGGATCGCCCACGCCATTCTCTTCTCAGGTGTTCGCGGGGTAGGCAAAACCACCCTTGCCCGGATTATGTCCAAGGCAATCAACTGTGAACAGATAGAAAACGGTAACCCCTGTAACTCTTGCCAATCCTGCATCGAGATAACTGCCGGATCCTCCCTTGACCTCTATGAAATAGATGGTGCTTCCAATCGTGGAATCCAGGAAATCCGTGAGCTCAAAGAAAAGATACGATTCCTCCCAACATCCTCCAAGTACAAAGTTATCATAATAGATGAAGTTCACATGCTCACCACCGAGGCCTTCAATGCCCTGCTCAAAACATTAGAAGAGCCCCCGGACCATGTCTACTTTATGTTTGCGACAACAGAGCTGCATAAAATTCCCATTACAATCCTCTCACGCTGCCAGCGCTATGAACTGAAAAGGGTTTCTGCTGAAGATCTTGCTGCTCATTTCAGGAGATTATCAGAGCAAGAGGGACTGAACATTGATGATGCTGCATTAAACCTGATTGTCAGGGAATCAGAGGGATCTGTCCGTGATGGTTTAAGTCTCCTGGATCAGGTATTCTCCTACGGTGAAAAAGATATATCTGTGGAGGACGTTATTGATGTCCTGGGCCTTGTCTCCCGTGACATCATCCTTTCCATCACCAGAGGGCTCCTTGACAAAGATTCAGGCAAGGCACTCCTTGCCCTGGAAGAAACATTTTCCTTCGGGGTAGATCTGAAACGATTCACCAGCGACCTGCTAAACGCATTTCGCACACTCATTCTCTGCAAAATCAAAGGCTGTCAGGAACTGATCAACATCCCCCCACAAGAGTTCGCTGAGTTCAAGGAACTTGCAGAATTACACAGTCACAGTACTATCCACATGAAGTTAAACATGCTTATGCAGGGGGTTGAAGAGATGCGCTACTCATCCCAGCCAAGGCTTGTGCTTGAAAACTGTTTTTTAAAAATCGTCCAAACTGATGAGGTGATTCCAGTCTCAAAGATACTTGGAAAACTCGATTCACTTATGTCCCAAAGTGATAATCCACCTGAAAATACTGCAGCAACTGTTCAGAAAAAAAAAATTCCTGAGCAACCAGAGAAACTTGAGACAAAATGTTCCCCCGTAACCCCGCGCCCTACCTCACCTACTCCACAAGCTGAGATTGAAGAGCCTCCCCTGCCGGTGGAAAAGCAACCCACGCCCACAGTTCCCACCCCGAATTCCAAATCAGTTCTACGTCCTCACCAGCGTGATGTGCGCAGAGACTGGGCTGGATTTATTGATCATGTAAAAGACCGTAAACTGTGGATGGCCCAGGATCTTCAGCGGGCTGAAAGAGTAAAAGAAAATGAAGGTGAACTGCACCTTCATTTCAGCGATCAGGCAAACTGTACCCTGCTCTGTCAAAAGGATAATGCCAGGCTTCTCACCGAATTTGTTCTTGATTTTTTCCAGAAGGATTTGAAACTTCGTTTTATCACTCCGGACAAGGAGGAAAGCAAAGCAACAGACAGTGAAGACAGCCCCCATAAATTACGACAGAAACTAGCCAATGACCCTCTGGTTCTCATGGCTACAGAAATATTCAACGGCCAGATCGGCGATATCCGGGTTGGTCCCAGAAGTCGATAATAATACTTGCCAACAACCCTGAGCAGTCTTACATATGACTGCAGAACGAAAAGCCCGCAGGTTTCCCTTTTTACATCAACAGTACTCGACAGGATACAAAATGGATATAAACTCTATCATGCAGCAAGCCCAGCAGATGCAGCAGAAAATGGCCACCATCCAGGAAGAACTGAAAACAAAAACTGCCACCGGCACCGCCGGTGGTGGTATGGTCACAGTGACAGCCAATGGAAACAGTGAAATCATCTCCATTGATCTTGAAAAGGAGATGATCACAGTTGATGAAAAAGAAATGCTTCAGGACTTGATTGTCGCAGCCACCAATGATGCCCTGAGAAAAGTTAAGGTCATGAGCAAAGAAGAAATGGCAAAACTCACCGGAGGGATGAACCTGCCCGGCGTCTCGAACCTCTTTTCCTGAACCACACCTTAGATCATATAATCGAGCAGAGCAGCAAGCCCATGTCACCACAAGTCATCCCCGATGCACTGGATCGTCTGATACAGGACCTCACAAAGCTTCCCGGCATAGGAAAGAAGACTGCGTCCCGACTGGCCCTAAACATTCTTAGAAGGCCAGCTACAGAAGCGCGCGAACTGGCGGCAGCACTAAATGATCTTCACAATGCGATCCAACTCTGCTCAAGTTGCTTCACCTTTTCCGAAAGTGACCCCTGCGCTATCTGTGCTGACCTTAAACGTGACTCATCGCTTATTTGTGTTGTGGAACAGCCCGGAGATCTCCTGGCCATAGAAAAGGCAGGGAATTATCTTGGACATTACCACATCCTCCACGGAGTTCTCGCCCCGATGGATGGGATTGGGCCCAATGAGATAAAAATAACAGAACTTGAGGCTAGGCTGAACAGCGGTATCGTCACTGAGGTTTTCATTGCAACAAGTTCAACAGTTCCGGGTGAAGCAACTGCCAATTATCTCATTGATAGACTGCAGAACAGAAATATCCTTGTGAGTCGTCTTGCATGTGGTATTCCCATGGGCATGGATATTAAATATGCTGACAGGCACACTCTTGCACGTGCCATTGAGAGTCGATCACAAACCCGCTAAACATCACAGTATCAGACTCCACCAGCAACCCCGGTACCCAATTTCAGTTAATATCCTCTGAAAATGCTGCATTTCCCACCATTTCCCATAACACCTGCCTAAAACATTCATCATTCTGGAGAGTGCTTTATATCATCCCATTCAGGCTCTAATCGTGCTTATTTTTTCTTGACAGAACCGCCAGATATTGGTAATTGACACTGTTCATGCGTTCTCTTTTGACCCCGAACAGAGAATAGTGTATTAGAACAAGAAGAAAACACAGGCGCGTAACTCAGCGGGAGAGTGTCACCTTGACATGGTGGAAGTCGGCGGTTCGAAACCGCCCGCGCCTACCAGAATGACCTGGCTAAAGTTCTTACGGGCAAACAAGTGCCGTATCAATTTTAGCCTTTGCTTTTATATAGATGCAACTTATGACCGACATCGACATTGCCATAGAAGACGGTGAATCAATCGCTATCGCTGCCGGATCTACCGTGGGCGAGGCACTTTCCGAGCTGCTGTCCAACAAACAGCGCAAGAGAACTGTTGCGGTATCCCTTGACGGTGAGATCCTTGACCTTAGCCGTCAATTAAATAGTGATGCATCACTCTCTCTTATTCAGATCGGATCCGAAGAGAGCCTGGCAATCCTCCGCCACTCCACCGCCCATGTGATGGCAGAGGCAGTTCGCGAGATTTATGGCCCCGATATCAAGGTAGCCATAGGCCCTGCAATTGATGATGGATTCTACTACGATTTCGAACGCAGCGAACCATTCACCCCTGAAGATTTCGAGCAGATTGAAGCTAAAATGACAGAAATTGTCAGGAAAGCTCTGCCCTTCAGCCGCGCTGAAGTTCCAAGTACAGAGGCCATCAAAAGGTTTGAAGCAGAGGGAGAAAAGTACAAGGTGGAACTTATTCAGGATCTGAATACCGATTCTGTCTCCCTTTATCATCAGGGCGGATTCACCGATCTCTGTCGCGGCCCCCACCTGCCAAACACTTCCTGGATAAAGGCCTTCAAACTACAGCGGGTTGCCGGCGCATACTGGCGTGGTGATGAGAAAAATGCCATGCTCCAGCGAATTTACGGAACTGCATTTTTTGACAAAAAAGCCCTTAAGAAGTACCTGAATGCCCTTGAAGAGGCCAAACTGCGCGATCACCGTAAACTTGGCAAAGAGCTGCAGCTCTTCACCATGCAGGATGAGATTGGCCCAGGGCTGATACTCTGGCAGCCCAAAGGAGCTCTCCTCCGTAAGCTCATTGAAGATTACTGGAAGGATGCACATTATCGAAACGATTACGAACTACTCTACACCCCTCATATTGCACGGCAAGATCTCTGGAAAACCTCCGGACATCTCGACTTTTACGGTGAAAATATGTACTCGGGGATGGATATCGACGATGTCCGTTATCAGCTCAAACCGATGAACTGCCCCTTCCATATTGGTATATACAACAGCAATAAACGCAGTTATCGTGAATTCCCTATCCGCTGGTGTGAACTTGGAACTGTTTACAGGTACGAGCGGGCCGGAGCCCTACATGGACTATTACGGGTACGAGGTTTCACTCAGGATGATGCCCATATATTCTGCATGCCGGAGCAGTTGGAAGATGAGATTTTCAACATCCTTGACTTGAATCTTGAGATTCTCAAGACTTTTGGTTTCGATCAGTATGACATTTATCTTTCCACCAGACCTGAGAAATATGTAGGAACGGATGAAAACTGGGATCAATCCACAGAGGCCTTGAAGCTTGCCCTTGAAAAGAAAGATCTTGAATACAAACTTGATCCGGGTGAAGGTGTATTTTATGGCCCTAAAATTGATATCAAAATAAAAGATCAGTTAGGTCGATCCTGGCAGTGCTCCACCATTCAGGTTGATTTCAATCTCCCTGAACGCTTCAAAATGACCTACACCGGAAGTGACAATCAGGAGCATCAGCCAATCATGATTCATCGTGCCCTTATGGGGTCCCTTGAACGCTTCATAGGAGTATTGATTGAACATTACGCCGGAGTGTTCCCACTCTGGTTCGCCCCGACTCAAGCCAGGATTATGAATATCACAGATGATCAGGCTGAGTATTGCGAAGAGGTTTACAGTAAACTGCGTAAAGGCGGAGTCCGTATTGAAAAAGATTTGCGTAATGAAAAATTGAACTATAAGATTAGAGAAGCACAAATGGCAAAAATCCCTTATATGCTTATAATAGGTGACAAAGAAAAGGATAACAACACCGTCACCGTAAGGCTTCGTAATGGAAAAAACATAGCAGATATGGCCGTAGATGATTTCATCAAAAAAGTAGCAGATGAGTGTCTTGAAGGACGCGGTATTTAAGGTTAAGAAACAAAGTAATAATAAATATGTAGCAGGATCCCTTTGAATTCATCGTGTTCAGGGGCGGTCAAAAGAAATTCCTAGCTTAGGAGGTAGTAAGATTAAACGTCGAGGAAGAAGAGCCCCGGTTCAACGTGAAGTAAAAGTAAAAATCAATGAGGCCATTCGCCACCCGCAGATTCGTCTCATTGGTAGTGATAGTTCCCAGCTAGGAATATTCAGTGCTGCAGATGCACTCGAAAAAGCCTACGATGAAGGATTAGATCTCGTAGAAGTTTCTGGCAATGCCAACCCGCCGGTATGCAGGATAATGAACTATGATAAGTTCAGATATGAGCAGGCGAAAAAATTGCAGGAAGCAAAAAAGAAGCAGACTACCGTCGAAACCAAAGAGATCAAGTTCCGACCAAAGACTGAAGAACATGACCTGAATTTCAAGATAAAACATATCAAAAAATTTCTTGGTCAGAAAAATAAAGTTAAACTTACCATGCGTTTCCGTGGGCGAGAAATCGTCTACTGCCAGACTGTTGGCCTGGAGGCCATGAACAAGATTGCAGCAGCCCTTGAAGATGATGCTGTCGTTTTACAGCCTCCCAAAATGGAAGGTCGCCAGATGGTTATGTTTGTCGGTCCCAAGACTTGACAAGAATCATACTGGACAACAATTTTACATTATTTATAAGAATTCCCTGTTACAGGATAAGGAGTAATAACAATGCCTAAAATGAAAACAAAAAGGGGCGCGGCAAAGCGTTTCAGTAAAACCGGTTCTGGAAAGATCAAGCGCTCCAAAGCCTTTACCAGCCATATCCTGACCAAAAAATCAACAAAGAGAAAGCGTAATTTACGTAAATCTGGTTTGGTTGACTCGGCAAATGCCCCAACTATCAGAAAGATACTGCCTTATCTCTAGGCCGCACCTGATACGTTTTCAACCAGCAGATATCTTTGTAAAGCTATATAATACCGGAGGAATTATTCCTCTGATCTCAAAGGAGTATTAAGATGCCACGCGTTACCAGGGGCTTTAAAGCCCGTAGAAGAAGAAACCGAGTCCTGAAACTTGCCAAAGGTTACAGAGGTGGAAAATCTCGCCTTTATCGCACAGCCACAGAAGCTGTCGATAAAGCTTTATGCTACGCATACCGCGACAGACGCACCAAAAAACGTGACTTCCGTCGTCTCTGGATCACTCGCATCAGTGCTGGTGTAAAGATGAACGGAATGAACTATTCCAGATTTATCAGTGGATTGAAAAAAGCCAACATTGATCTGGATCGTAAGGTTCTTGCAAATATGGCCATCCTTGACGCACCAGCTTTCTCCAGAGTTGTGGATCTTGCCAAAGCGGCAAACGCCTAACGCATATATCTTCCTACCTGCCATAGTAACGTGTCTTTCGTCAGGCAGGTAAGGATTGGATATCTTGATTGTGCCGGTTTCGATTCTTATTGGAACCGGCATACTGTTTTAACGAGTACCTACCTTACAGATCGATCATGGAGCAAGAACTAGTCAGTTTACAGACCAAGGCGAAGGAACAGTTAGCCGCTATCGAAAACAGCAGCCAACTCGAAGAATTCAGAATTCAATTTCTTGGCAGAAAAGGTCAGTTTTCCACCATAATGAAAAACCTTGGCCGGGTCCCTAAAGAGGACAAACCTCGCATGGGCCAGATGGCCAATGGTGCCAGGAAAGAGATTGAGGCCCTGTATAGCGAAAAACAGACTGCCCTCGCATCTTGCGGCAAGAGCCCCTCACAAAGTAGTGATGCTATAGATCTGACTTTACCTGGACGCAGGCCTGTTATCGGTAAACTGCATCCTGTCACCCAGATCATGAATGAAGTCTGTTCCATTTTTGAGGGACTTGGCTTTGCAGTAGCTGAAGGTCCTGATGTTGAGCATGACCACTACAATTTTGAGGCCTTGAATATCCCGGCACACCATCCAGCCCGTGATATGCACGACACCTTCTACGTAAGCGATTCAATTCTGCTGCGTACCCACACGTCGCCCATGCAGGCCCGAATAATGGAAACCCAGCAGCCCCCCCTTAGGGTGATCGCTCCAGGGAAGGTCTACCGTTGCGACTCTGACATCACCCACACCCCCATGTTTCATCAGGTTGAAGGATTTCTGGTTGACAAAAACGTATCCTTTGCAGATCTGAAAGGTATTCTTACCATCTTTACCCAGAAGATGTTTGATAAAGACCTTGAGCTGAGATTTCGCCCTAGTTTTTTCCCTTTTACCGAACCCAGCGCAGAGGTGGACATTGCCTGTGTGATTTGTGGCGGAAAAGGTTGTCGTGTCTGTAAACGTACAGGATGGTTAGAAATCCTTGGTGCTGGAATGATTGACCCCGAAGTATTTAAAAAAGTAGGTTATAACCCTGAAGTCTACAGTGGATTTGCCTTTGGTCTTGGAATTGAGCGAATCGCCATGCTCAAATACGGTATCGACGATATTCGGCTCTATTATGAAAACGATCTCCGTTTCCTCTCACAGTTCTAGGTCATCTGCAGAAAGCTACACCATAAGATAGAGATACCCCCATGAAGTTTACCCTCAATTGGTTAAAAGAATACGTTGATACCGGTGATTTAAGTCCGGAAGTACTTTCAGAACACCTGACCATGCTCGGTCTTGAAGTCGATAGTATAGCACCTCTGTTTCCCGAACTGCAGCCCTTTAAAACCGCAAAAGTGATCTCCGTCGAACAGCATCCCAATGCAGACAAACTCAAACTCTGCGAAGTAGTTGTTGGAGATGAAAGTTTTTCTATTGTATGCGGTGCACCCAATGTTCGGAAAGGCCTAGTGACTTCCATTGCCCTTGTTGGCAGTGTCATGCCCGATGGCATGAAAATCAAGGCATCCAAAGTTCGAGGGGTCAAATCCCACGGCATGCTCTGTTCTGAAAGAGAACTTGGTCTCAGCGAATCCCATGAAGGTATCATGGAGCTTGCTCCTGATACTGACCACGGCATCTTTCTCCTTGAGGCGCTTGGAATGGATGATATCCTAATTGAAGTAGATCTCACCCCCAATCGCCCTGACTGCGCTTCAGTCATTGGTATTGCCAGAGAAGTTGCTGGAATTACCCGATCCGATCTCAGACTTCCTGTTAAATCCGCTACCCTTGAACATTCTAATCAGAATTTTTCTGTGGATGTAGAAAACTCTGAAGACAGTCCACGCTATGCTGCCAGACTCATACGAAACATCCAGATTGCACCATCTCCGTGGTGGCTTAGAAAACGGCTCCTTTCTATTGGACTTCGGCCCATAAATAACGTTGTTGACATAACCAACCTGGTAATGATGGAATATGGCCAGCCCCTCCATGCTTTTGATTACGACAAAATAGCAGGAAAAAATATTCTTGTCAGACATCCACAGCAAAGCGAAAAAACCTTCACTACTCTTGATGGAGTAGAACGTAACATTGACCCCAGTATGCTCATGATCTGCGACGCAGATGGGCCCATTGCCATTGCTGGTATTATGGGAGGAATGAACTCCGAGGTAAGCGACAACACAAGTTCCATACTCCTTGAAAGTGCCTGTTTTGATGCCGTTTCTGTACGAAGAACCGCTCGAAAACTGAAACTTTCAACCGAGGCATCCTATCGTTTTGAACGCGGTGTTGATCCTGGTGGCTGTGTTACTGCCATGGAGCGCGCGGTTTCTCTCCTCTGCGAGATCGCCGGTGGTGAAGCTGCTGAAGGTGGCGTTGACTATTATGGTGGCATCAGGCCCCTCAATTCACTGAAACTCAGAATCTCAAAGACATCTGCATTATTGGGTATTAAACTTGATTACGACCAAATAGCAGATGTTCTTCAATCCATCGGAATTCGTTGTAAACCAAAAGATGATGATACCATCTGGGTTAATCCTCCCACCTTCCGTATTGACATTGAGCGGGAAGTTGATCTGATCGAAGAGGTAGCACGGTTAATAGGCTATAATAAAATACCAACCAGCCTGCCAACTGTTAACCTCAGCTACCCCGAACAGGATCCGAAAAGAAAACTACGGACACAGCTTTCAACACTATTGTGCGACCTCGGCTTTTCGGAAGCCATCAACTACAGTTTCGTTACTGACAAACACCATGATATGATGCAGCTTGATGAAGAGGACTCCCGCAGGCCTGTTGTCCGGCTGCTCAACCCTCTCAGCGAAGAGCAATCTGTCATGCGGACCATGCTCCTGCCCGGACTCCTTGAGAATCTCAAAAGAAATATTAACTTCCAGAAAAATAGTGTAAAACTCTTTGAAATTGGAAAGGTTTTCACTCCACAGGCTGACAATGAGCAACCAATTGAGCAAGAGCGGTTATGCTGTATCCTATACGGTCTCCGTGCAGGAGAGGCATCTCTATTGTATAACAACGAAGAAAAAGTTGATATATTCGATGCTAAAGGCATAGGCGAACTTCTCCTGGAAACCTTGCGCTTATCAGCCTGTGGCTCAGAAGATGCCGTGTATTTTCGGACACCTGATGAAAATGAGGCAGAGGCATACACTGATCTCTCACAATGCCTTCTTATGGATTCCGACCAGGGAGTTGTTGGACAGTTGTCCAAGCTCAATCCTGAAATAGCAAAACAGTTTGGTATCAAGCGTGATATCTTTTATGTTGATATTGACATTGAACTGCTCTGCAGCCTTACATCAGCTGTTAAAGATTTCAAATCTCTTCCCGTATTCCCCGCAGTCAAAAGAGACATCGCTCTTCTTGTTCCCGCCTCCGTCAAAGCCGGGGATCTCCTCAACACAGTCCGCAGGAGTAAGGAGAAGTTTATTGAGCATTGTGAAATTTTTGATATCTACCAAGGAAAGCCTTTGAACGACGGAATAAAAAGTGTTGCCATATCTGTCACTTATCGTTCCCCGACAAAGACACTCACAGAGAAAAACGTAAGCAAGTCACATACAAAAATCATAAACACATTGACTTCCAAGTTTAATGGAAGTCTTAGAGAAGGTTAATATGAATAAAGGTAATCTCACCCGTAAAGAACTCGCAGAAGCACTCACCACTCAACTTGGATATTCGCAGTCCACCTGTTCCGAACTTATAGATACATTTCTTGACAGGATGAAAAACAGATTGTTGGAGGGTGAATCTATCAAACTTGTCCACTTTGGTACCTTTAACGTCAGAGACAAACAACCACGTCGTGGCCGTAACCCACGTACTGGTGAAACCATTACCATCAAACCTCGACAGATGATTTCCTTTCGTCCCAGTAAAAAGATGCGGGAACAGGTTAACGAGTAATAATACTTTCACAGGGGGCAAATCGATAACTGAATGAGCGTAGAGATACCCGACAAGCTCTATTTCAAAATCGGTGAGGTCAGTAAACTTGCCTCCGTGGCTCCCCATGTGCTCAGATTCTGGGAAGGAGAATTTAATGAAATCCAACCCAGACGTGCCAATTCCAATCAACGCCTCTACAGACGCGATGATGTAAAGGTAGTTTTACAGATTAAGTCTCTTCTGCATGAACAGGGCTACACAATATCCGGAGCAAAAAAATACCTTTCGGAGCAGAAAGAGGTTCGGGACCCACTACAACCTGTCACAGACACCACTTATCTTGAAACAATCAAAAGAGAGTTGCTTGCTGTGAAGGATATTTTACAAAAAAAGAAGTAAGGGAGGCTTTTCCTGTCGAGCATTTATTGACAGGTTCCCTACTCCGTGGTAAACAGAGTCACATTTCGGAACGTGGCGCAGTCTGGTAGCGCACTTGTCTGGGGGACAAGTGGTCGGAGGTTCAAATCCTCTCGTTCCGACCAGTAATTTCAAGCACTTAAGGTAACACCTCAAGTGCTTTTTTTTTTATTGCCGTGTGAGAAGCTTTTGTGGGACTCTTACAAATATCCATTGCACTACGGACTGAATTCCCTACAGTATGCACACAAATTTCAGTGGTCGAGCGATTTCCATGGCCTAAAATGCTCTGCATCGCTTCCAGCGTGACATTATTATGACCTATCACTGATGCACCGGCATGCCTGGGTACATGAAAACGAAAGTATCCCCCCGCTTTCCCACATAGTGTCCTCATAAGTCTTTTACGATCTCTACAAGGTCCTTTGGCAACAAGACTGACTCATGTACATTCTCACCATCAACGTTCTGCCTTCTCCAGATAATCGGCTATATACAGCCAATCTCAGCCTGGAATGAGGAAAGACATTCAACCGCAGGAAACACACCATGAAGAAGGGATTTGTATCCTTTCTGATCATCCAGGCAGTCATCCTTCATCCCTCCACTGAGAACATTGCAAGCCAGTTATGGGCCTGACAAATAATTTCCGTATTTTCCGGGTAAGTCTTTTCCCGCTTTAGTTCTTTAACCAATTGAATTTTAATTATTCCTGAAAAACAATGATCAAATATATTGGCACAACCAAATATATTCTTGCCTGTCTTGGGATTTATAAAATCATCGAGGCTACAAGTTGTAATCAGCGTTTCTCTTTCCAACCAAAATCAGCGGGATATTTCCCATCATTTTCATCGCTTTAACCCCAGCCACTATTTCTCATAGCAGTTTCTTGCTTTTTCTTTCCTCGTAAAGCCACCTTTTGCGCATTGAAAATTAAACCCAGATCAACTAACGAAAAAAACGGGAAACTTCAGTTAAATTAATATCCTGAAAAAAACTAAGAAATAAACAATCTAATCGGTCCAAGAGAACCTCCTCCCATATCCTCCTGGAAACACGTTGTTTTTTTATTAAACTCGTGCCATTCTGTTCCTCTCGATTACTCACCGTTTCAGCTTTCGCGGTAATTTTGACTTTCAGTGTAAATGTAGGGGAATTGATCGTTCGATGGTTTTACTGCTTTTGGCGTTTTTCATATCTTTCTGAAATCAATGGAAAAGTTCAGTACAGGGGGTGGGCATTACAGGTTGATTTTAATTATTGATTCATTGCATGATTTTTTAAAGAGAAAAATGGACGGTGCTCACTCAGTGAGCACCTGGGTGTGTTAGAGTAAGAGATATGATAGAAAAATAAGACGTTATAAAACTGACCCGACAAGTCGGAAAACTTTTAGATTCGCTGGATAAGGGCCTTATAGGTACTTGTAACATTATGATAAAAATAGCAATTCAGAACTTCTCGGAGTCTCGTACCTCGCTTACCTGTTTTTTATTGCTGCTTTCATGGAGTAAGGTACTGATAGTCCTCTGCTTACAACAATCTTTGAATCATAGTTTTTGCTGTGCTTTTGTGTAACCATTTTTTCTAACCAAAAGAGAGTTATGGAAACTTTAACTGACCTAAAAGCTATACTGCACTCAAAACGGGCAAATATTTTCTATCTTGAAAAATGCCGTGTGATGCAAAAAGGCGGACGCGTTCTGTATCTTACAGAAAAACGAACAGCAAAACAGTACTGGAATATTCCCATTGCCAACACCACAGCGATATTACTTGGTGTTGGTACCTCCATCACCCAGGCAGCAATGCGGATGCTGGCTTCTGCCGGGGTGCTGGTAGGATTCAGTGGCAATGGCGGTACACCACTCATTGCTGCCAATGAAGTTGAATGGTTATCACCTCAAAGCGAATATCGACCAACGGAATATGTTCAAGGGTGGATGTCGTTTTGGTTTGAGGAAGAAAAACGCCTGGCAGTGGCTAAACGGTTTCAGCAGCTACGTATTGAATATTTGCAAAATATTTGGAGCAAAGATCGCGACCTGCACAGTGAAGGCTTTTTTGCAGATGATGTTGATACTAGTAAGGCTCTCACAGGATTTCTAACAAGAATAGAACGTAGTCCAAATGTCACTGATTTACTCTTAACCGAAGCCCAGTTAACGAAAACTCTTTATAAAATAGCTGCTAACCGTACCAAACTAAAAGATTTCGTCCGTAATTTTGATACGGTTGATGATGCTAATGCCTTTCTGAACCATGGAAATTATCTGGCTTACGGCTTGGCGGCTACAACGCTTTGGGTATTGGGTATTCCCCATGGTTTTGCAGTTATGCACGGTAAAACCAGACGGGGGGCGTTAGTTTTTGATGTGGCTGATTTGATTAAAGACACTCTTATTTTACCCTGGGCATTTATCTGTGCCAAAGAAAAAGCGACTGAACAGGAGTTTCGCCAGCAATGTCTGCAGAATTTCACTAAACATAAAGCGCTGGATTTTATGTTTAATGCAGTAAAGCAAATGAGTAGAGAAGGTGCCACGCTATGATGGTCACCTTTGTTGCTCAATGCGAAAAAAAGGCTCTAGCAAAAACCCGTCGTGTCCTCGATGCCTTCGCCAACCGCATCGGCTCCCGCACCTGGCAGACCGTGATTACAAATGAAGGTGTGAAAGCTGTTAAAAAACTCCTGCGTCAAACCGCCACCAAGAACACCGCCGTTTCCTGTCACTGGCTGAGAAGTAGAAGTCGTAGTGAGTTGATGTGGATTGTGGGAAATAGGGGCAAGTTTAATAGCGAGGGGGTGGTGCCGGTGAATTATACTGAGCAGGCTATTATGAATTGTCATTGGGAAAATGACTGGCATTATCTGCCACTTATTAAAACCTTAGTGGCCATGGCAGGTCTTTTCCATGATTGGGCCAAGGCTTCAGAATTTTTTCAAGCTAAACTTCGTGAGGCTAAGAATATTGGTGATCCGCTGCGCCACGAGTGGTTATCTGTTGTTTTTTTGCAGCTCTTTATAAATGGGGAGAGTGACGATGAGCAATGGTTAACTAGGTTGGCAAACGGTGAGATTGACTCGAAACTTTTGCAAACTGAGTTCGCGAATCTGGTCAAGAAAAATAAAAAGCCTTTGGCGAAGTTGCCCAAGGCGGCGTCCTTTATTGCCTGGCTCATAATTTCACATCATCGGTTGCCGGTTCCCCAAACGCTTGATGGCTGTATAGGGGAAAAAGTTACGGATTGCAAAGCACTTTTTAACGGGATAACAAAAAAATGGGGCTATGAAAATAAATTTGCGGACTATGATGAAGACTTGGAGCGTTGCCTTGAATTTCCCGTAGGGTTGCCCTGTGAGTCGGAAAAATGGCTACGTTTTGCAAAGAAAACAGCCAGAAAGCTATTAGGTTGTCTTGATCTGCTGGAAAAATGTCTGGCAGATGGGAGCTGGCGTCTTGTTCTTCACCATTGTCGTTTGTCACTAATGTTGGCCGATCATTATCATTCTTCTCAGCCCAAGGATGTGCAGTGGCTGCAGGAACCAGAAATGTATGCCAATACCGATAGAGCCACAAAAAAGTTAAAACAGCGACTCACGGAACATCTTGTAGGTGTGGCCAGTCAGGCTCAACGCAATGCTCACCTTCTCCCTGCCTTTGAAGGGAAGCACAAAGAGTTACAGCGGGCATTTGATATTAAAATTCTCCAGAAGAAAAGTCCACAAGCCTTTTCTTGGCAAGATAAGGCCGTTCAAAAGATTAAAGATTGGCGAAACAGGCATGACAATAACCTTGATCCTGACCAATATGGATTTTTTGCGGTTAATATGGCCAGCACCGGTAGGGGCAAGACCTTTGCCAATGCCAAGGTCATGCGTGCCTTATCGGTTGATCAAGAGAGTTTGCGTTATATTCTTGCCCTCGGTCTGCGGACTCTTACTTTGCAGACTGGTGACGAGTATCGAGAGCGGATCAATCTCTCCCGAGATGAGGTTGCGGTGTTGATTGGTTCAAAGGCTGTTCTTGATTTGCACCGACAAGACAACTCGGACGATCAGGCCGAAAAGGATGAGTTCTTTGGCTCTGAGTCAGCAGAAAAATTACTGGAGAATGAACTGGTCTTTGCAGGGAATATCCCGGACAAGCAACTGGCAACAGTTTTGCCGGATCTGAAAAGTCGTAAATTTCTCTATGCCCCAGTTTTGAGTTGTACTATCGACCATCTTATGGGGGCAACGGAAACAAAACGAGGAGGGCGTTATATCTTACCCAGTCTTCGTCTCATGTCTTCTGATCTGGTAATTGATGAGATCGATGACTTTGACGGGACAGACCTCATTGCCATTGGTCGGCTGGTTCATTTGGCGGGAATGCTGGGGCGTAAGGTTATGATTTCGTCGGCAACTATTCCCCCTGATTTGGCTGAGGGTTACTTTAATGCCTATCAGGCTGGCTGGCGCATCTTTGCGACAATGCGCACACAAAAAAAGGTGATTGGATGTGCCTGGATTGATGAGTTTTCGACCAAGGTACATGACGTTGATGCTGGCGAAGAAAGTCCGGTAATGGCCTATGGTCAATATCATCAAAAATTTGCAGTTAGCAGGCAGGGAAAATTACAGAAAGAGGTCGTTAAGCGTAAGGCGGTTATTTGGCCCTGTGAGCCGCCCCAGGATACAGATGACGAGGGTTGTCAAAAATATTTTAATTCGGTGATCCTTGACGCTATCCAAACAAAACATAACCTTCACCATAATATAGATGCCAAAACAGGAAAACAGGTGAGTTTTGGCCTGGTTCGGGTCGCTAATATTAAGCCGTGTATTGCTTTGACTCGCTCTCTTTTGGAAACAGAATTGCCCCAAGATATCAGTATTCGTGCCATGGCCTATCATAGTCAGCAACTTCTTATTATGCGCCATGCCCAAGAGGAGCATCTTGATAAGGTCTTAAAAAGAAAAAAGGGCAGTCAAAACTCCTTTGATCAGGAGATCATTCGTCATCATCTAGATAATACCTCAGCCCAGCAGGTGATCTTTGTTCTGGTGGCAACCCCGGTTGAAGAGGTTGGTCGGGATCATGATTTTGACTGGGCTGTTGTTGAGCCTTCTTCCTATCGCTCCTTTATTCAGCTGGCTGGTCGTGTCTTACGACATCACGAGTTGGTTGATGATATTGGTTCAACCAATATTGCCCTTTTGCAGTACAACTTGAAAGGTTTGCTAAGAAAAAAAGAAGTCTTTTGTTACCCAGGTTATGAATCTGAGCAGAATCAGCTGGAAAGCCATGATCTGCGACAATTACTAGCCACTGAAGTCATCGAAGAGCGGCTTGATGCTGGCCCCCGTATTGTCAAAAAGAAAGACAGCTACCCGCAACGTAATTTAGCCGACTTAGAACATGAAGTCATTCACCATTTACTCACCAATTACCAGAAGCAAGGGCCGGAGTCGTTACAAGGTTGGCTTGATGGCTGCTGGTGGCTGACGGCAGTGCCGCAGGTGTTGGTGCAGTTTAGGAAGGGTAGCCTGCAATTGCCAGTGTATTTACTGCCAGAAGATGGAGTGTTCCGATTTGTTGAAAAAGACAGGTTGGGCAAACCTGTTCCCATTGAGGAAATTTACGAAATTAGCCGGGATGAAGAATTATCAGAGCAGGCCCATGAAAGGTTATGGCTTCATCGTGATTACGAAACATTGTTGAAAAAAATACCCAAGCGCAGTCTTGGTTCAGCGGCCCTGATTTATGGTGAAATTACCCTGCCCACTTATGGTGGCGATTGTGCCGGCCCTTTTATTTATTCGAGCCAGCTGGGATTGATGAGGAAATAAGCTACCTGTTCGGTAGTAAACAGAAAAAATACTTTAATACATTTATAAGCTACTTGTGATGAGGTTGGAGAATGTGTGAAGCAAAAGAAACGAGTTGAAAATGATGAATGCACATACTGAGGAGGAAGAGAATGTTAGATCCGGCAATTGAAGGTTTTCTCAATGAGCGCAAGGATGCATGGCTTAAAAAGAAAATTAAGAGCAACATGGCTGATGAGGAAAAACAGGCTTTTGAGGCGCAAAGTGCTACTGAATTTTCTTTGTCCGAGTGGTTACCTAGTGCAGCAAAAAGAGCCTGTCAGTTGTCACTTGTTAGTCATCCAGCAAAATTCAGCAACCCAAGTGCCAAGACCACAGCAATTATTGCCAGTGCTACGCCTGCTGCTGATGGTTTTCTTCGCACCGGAAATGTAAGTGCAGGGTTGGATGTCGTTGGTAATGCGGCAGCTCTGGATGTCTATAAGTTTTTGAGCCTTAAATTGGAAAACGGTGCAACTGTTCTGGAAAACTTGGAACAGCAAACATCGGTGATTAGACAACAGTTCGCTGTTTGTTCGGCTCCCTTTGCTGATATTTGCCAGGGTTTACTCGCTATCAAACAGAATGACGATAATGTTGCCAG
This sequence comes from Desulfobulbaceae bacterium, assembly GCA_026988015.1. Classification (GTDB taxonomy): domain Bacteria; phylum Desulfobacterota; class Desulfobulbia; order Desulfobulbales; family Desulfocapsaceae; genus Desulfocapsa. The sequence continues at coordinate 39,979 of JALSMA010000053.1, forward strand.
GACTTCAGGGAGGGTGAAGCAGGTTTATTTCCCAGTGCAAGATAAAGAGTATCTTCTTTTATCCGTGATGACCCCGTCAACTCTGATGTTCAAAATGAAAGAGCGTATTCAGGAAATGCATTTTTCTGATGAAACAAAAGAAGCAAGGGAGGCGAGGAAAAACCTGAAACATCATGAAAAAGGGTTTGCTGAGATTTTTGGGCTGACCGTTGTCGGTTATGGTGGCACTAAACCGCAGAATATCAGTGTTCTCAATAGTCTAAATGGTGGCGCTGCTTATCTTTTGCCATCATCACCACCACAACTTGAGAGTCGTAATTTTCAGCCCCCTCGCTTTGATTTTTTCAAAAATTCCCTCTGGCTAAATAAGTTCAAAGATGATTTTCAGCAACTTCATAACCTCTTAGCCAAGAATGACAATAATGTTCATATACGCAAAAAACGAGACTGGCATATTCGCTCAATTATATTTCAGGTTGCCGATCGTATGTGGACTGTTCGCAGCCTTCCCCCCGGTTGGTCAGAGTCCTACAATTATCAACACTTACCCGTGTACCAGAAAATGTGGCTAGATCAGTTGTACCGTGATGATCGGGAAAAAGATGACCGCTGGTTTGGGGAGGTGCAAAAGGAGTTAGCCCTCTGGTTTGTTCGGTCGTATCGGGAAATACTGGGTCGGTCTGTAGCTCTACCACTCGCTGACGATGAATTGCCCCATATCAGAAAAATAATTGTTGAATGCGAGGAGGCCTTACGATGAAATTACTACTTATTCCCCGCCTTAAAATTCAAAATGCCAACGCCTTGTCAAGCCCTTACACCATAGGTTTTCCAGCCATGACGGCCTGGCTTGGCGCTGTTCATGCTCTAGAGAGAAAATTGGAAGGCAGCGATTACGAAGATGTCCGTTTTAAGAGCGTTGCTGTTGTCTGCCATACCATGAATCTACAAACTATCCGTGGCGATGGTGATTATGTCCATTCAATTATTGGTACGGGTAATCCTCTTGTGCCTAAAACAGCAAAAGGTAATCCGCAAAATGCTGTCAGGCCGCCATTTGTTGAAGAGGCTCGTTGTCATCTCACTGTTTCTTTGGTGGTTGAGTATGACGGCTTGGGGTTCGTTGATTTTGATGAGTTTACTGAAACCCTTAATGACCTGATTATCAGCCGAATGAAGTTTGCCGGTGGTGATATTCTGTCCTGCCAACCTGTTGAGTTGCATACAGTTGAGGGCCGGGAGGAGCGAAGACCGTTTCTACGCCGACTTATGCCGGGTTACTGCCTTGTTGAACGGCGGGATCTTATGCAGCAGGCTATGCAGGATGGGAAGGACAGTCTTGATGCCTTGCTTGACTATCTTGCGGTACACCATTCGTCAACAGTGGATGAGCAAGGCAAGGTGGTCTGGACAAGTAAGCGCAAGGAAAAAGGCTGGCTTGTTCCCATTGCCACCGGTTTTCATGGCATTAGCGAGCTTGGCCAGGCCATAAATCAACGAGACCCCAAAACGCCTCATCGGTTTGCGGAATCTCTGGTGACATTGGGGGAATTTATTATGCCCTATCGTATTGAGCAACTCGATAACATGCTTTGGCAATATCAAACGGATCTGGAAAAGAATGTATATCTTTGTCAGCAAAAACAAGCAATCCAACAGGATTCATAACCAAGTAGCTATTCACTCAGTAATTAATGATGCCTATTCACAGGTTGTGAATAAAAAATAAGTTCAATGCAATTTAAGGAGAATTATCATGGCAAAAAAAGAAAATATCGCTTCCGTACTGGCCTTTGAAAAGAAACTTGTTCCCTCTGATGGCTTTATGTATGGCACGACTTGGGCTGATCAAGCCAAGGCAACACCGCTAACGCTCCAGGAAAAGTCTGTGCGTGGTACTTATTCAAACCGTTTGAAAGCCGCAATTCAAAAAGATCCATTAAAACTGAATGCTAAGGTCGAAAAGCCAAACTTGCAGCGGGTTGACAGCTGTGGCTTGGCTATGGATCAGGACACCTTAAAACTTTCATTTACCCTGAAGGTATTGAGTGGTGTTCAGCAACCTTCTGCTTGTAATAATCAGGCGTTTAACGAGAGTTACACCAAGGCGGTAGAACAATATATTGCTGAAGAAAATTTTACAGAACTTGCCACAAGATATGCCGAGAACATAGCGAATGGCCGTTTTCTGTGGCGTAATCGGGTTGGTGCGGAGAAAATTGAAGTTCAAGTGAAAATGCTCAATGGTGATTCTGGTAAGGAATGGGTCTTTGATGCCGGCACTATGAGTACCAGAGGGTTTTCGCCATCTGTTGAGGTTAAGGAACTTGGTACAGAGATTGCCAAGGCGTTATCCGGTGAAACGGATTTCCTGCTTCTTGATATTGCCGCCTTTGCCTTGATTGGTAAGGCTCAGGATGTTTACCCCAGTGAGGAACTGGTACTTGATAAGGGCAATAGCAAAAGTAAGAAGAGTAAAATTCTTTATGCCATCAATGGCGTTGCCGGAATGCACTCGCAAAAGATAGGTAATGCTTTGCGCACTATTGATACCTGGTATCCCGATTTTAACGATGTTACAACTGGGCCGATTGCCATAGAACCATACGGCGCAATCACAAATCTTGGCAAGGCATTTCGTAATCCTAAGGCAAAGGCCGATTTTTTCACGTTGTTCGATGATTTTGCCAGGGGTGAAGAACTGGCAAATAAAAATGACGAACATTATGTTATGGCCGTTTTGGTGCGTGGCGGTGTCTTTGGTGAAAGTGATAAGTAGGGGGCAAAAATTATGAAACATTATATTGAATTAACCCTTTTGCCAAACTCTGAAATTCCCATCTATTTTATCTGGGAAAAACTCTACCAGCAACTGCATCTTGCCCTGGTCGAGGTGCAGGATGATAACGGTCAAGTGGCCATTGGGGTGTCTTTCCCCGGCTATGATGGTAAAGGGTATCAGCTCGGTTGTAAGTTGCGTTTGTTTGCCAAGACAAAGCAAGAACTTAAGCAGCTTAACCTTGGTAAATGGCTTGCCCGATTGACTGATTATGTCCATATCACCAGCATAAAAGATGTTCCAGATGGTTGTGGTTTTGGTCTGTTTAAAAGGGTGCAGCCAAAGAGCAGCACTGCCCGCCTTGCAAGACGCAAGGCCAAACGGGAAGGGATAAGTGTTGAACAGGCCATGGCAAAACTAGCTGGTCATAAGGAGCAAACGAGTAAGCTGCCCTTTGTGCATATCAGAAGCCTTAATTCTGATAAACGCTATCGTCTTATGATTTGCTACAGTGCCACTTATCAGAGTAATGCAGGGACATTCAGCACCTATGGCCTTAGCCCTACCAGCACGGTTCCTGTTTTTTAAGAGGAAGTTATTTTATTGGAACTCAAGTTTCTGACTTGATCTATTCTACTGTTAAAAGGTTATTATCTGGCAATAATCTCCGACTCGTTTGAAGGAAATCAATTGCAGTACTCATGACTGAATCAACAATAGCAAGTGCTACATC
>JALSMA010000054.1 GCA_026988015.1 Desulfobulbaceae bacterium
GATGTAGCACTTGCTATTGTTGATTCAGTCATGAGTACTGCAATTGATTTCCTTCAAACGAGTCGGAGATTATTGCCAGATAATAACCTTTTAACAGTAGAATAGATCAAGTCAGAAACTTGAGTAAAAATGCATCTCAATATGTTATAAAAAAAACAATAACGAAGGCGTCACGGATAAGGTAATAGATACAAAAAGATCTCTTTATATTGTAAACAGGTATCCATGAGAAATTATAATATATTTTCAGTATTGTTGTTGTGCCTTTTTAGTTTTTTTTCTGTTGCACTCACACAGACAGTTCAGGCTGTACCCGTTGACAGTCAGAGTTTTCAAGAGTTCCTTGACTCTTTTTATATAGAGGCTGCAAAAAAAGGAATCCAGAAAAAGACCTATGACAAGGCCTTTGCTACAGTGACAGCCCCTGATAAAACAGTTTTGAAAAAAGCACAATACCAGCCGGAGTTTACCACTGAGATCTGGGATTACCTTGATGCCCGGGTAAATCGCAGAAGTGTTGATGATGGCAGGATCATGGCTCGCGTGTATGGTGACCTGCTGTCTCGGATCGAGTCTAAATTCGAAGTAGAACCGGAGGTGATACTGGCTATCTGGTCCATGGAAACCAGTTATGGGGCAGCACTTCTGCGGACATCGCGCCTTTACTATGTGCCACGATCTCTTGCCACCCTGGCCTACGCCGACAAACGCCGCCAGAAATTTGCCCGCTCTCAGCTTCTGGCTGTGCTGGAAATCGTTCAGGCAGGGGATGTGGAATTGGATCAGCTAACCGGTTCCTGGGCCGGTGCTATGGGACATACACAGTTTATCCCTACCAGTTTTCTAGCTTATGGGGTGGATATGGATGGCGATGGTCATCGTGATATCTGGAACTCCATACCTGATGCTCTGGCAACTGCCGCAAACCTTCTTGCGAGCAATAAGTGGCAGTCGGGAAAACCCTGGGGCTATGAGGTGGTTGTTCCGGACAGAGGTGGACAACTTGAAGGCCAGACAAAAACAGTGGCTCAGTGGCAGCAACTCGGTTTTGTAAGGCCGGGGACTGCCGTTTTTGAGTTCCCTGAAGAGAAAGCTGAGTTGAAGATGATAGGTGGCGACAAGGGGCCCGGGTTTCTCATGCTGCACAACTTTTTTGTGCTCAAACGTTACAATAATTCCGACTTCTACGCACTCGCAGTTGGGCTTCTCGCAGACAGGATAGCAGGCAGAGCCGGCATGTCTCAAACATGGCCAAGGCCCAAAGGTGCTCTCAGCGTAGAGGAAAAATTTGATCTTCAGGAGCTATTGAAGGAAAAAGGTTTTTATTCCGGTGAGATAGATGGGAGTATTGGCAGTAACAGCAGAAAGGGAATACGAGAATTTCAGATTCAGAATAATTTAGAAGTGACTGGTCAGGCCTCCAAGGATGTCTTGAAAATACTCCGCAAGAAATAATAGATGGTGGGGAAGATATATAAAGAAAACTGCCTTGCAGGATGTCGCATGGGGGGGATGTCATGACTCTTACAGCCTGGTTTTCTCTTGCATCCATCTGCATTTTAGGAGCCATGTCGCCGGGGCCAAGTCTCGCTGTTGTTTTAAAGAACACCCTGGCTGGTGGTCGTGCTGAGGGAGTGAAAACTGCTGTTGCTCACGGACTTGGGGTCGGTTTGTATGCTTTTGCTACAGCGGCTGGACTTGCAGTCTTGATCACCGGGAGTCCCGCTTTATTTCAAGGGGTACAGTGGCTGGGTGCTTTTTTTCTGGCATATCTCGGGGTAAAGGCGCTGCTTGGAAACACCGGTATTGCAGAGGCTGCCAAGACTGAAGTAGATTTTGGACACAAGGGGCATGGCTTTCGGGTCGGTTTTCTGGCCGCCTTTCTTAATCCCAAGCTGGCTCTGTTTTTTGCTGCTCTCTTCAGCCAGTTTGTTTCAGCAGATGCCCAGCTACCTGAAAAAATGCTAATGGCCCTGATTGCTGCTTTGATTGATGCCGGATGGTATCTGCTGGTGGTGCTTGTCCTTTCCCAGTCACAGGTACTTGGGGCATTGCGCCACAGGGCAAATGTCCTGGATAAAACCTTTGGGGTCCTCCTCATCCTGCTGGCTGTACGACTCTTTGCTACGGTTTCGTAAATAGCAAAAGAATAATCAGGGATAGTCACTCATCTCGAGTTTGAGAACTGGCCTCCTTTTTGTTGTTCTGTCCAGTTGGTTGGGATGCCGGGGTCTTTTCCCTACGCAGAGCCACTGACTGTACACAACTGTAAGATAAAAAACAAAGAAACTGATTACGCATTAAAAAGACTCCGCGATCTGATTTGAATTACTACCGCTTTGCCGCAATAGCTGCTTCTTCAAAACTTCCACCAAGAAGGATATGAATAAACGCAGGTAAAGAGCGTATAATACCGGTAAAAAAGCACATGGGGCCAACCAGATCCTGGATCGTCTTCTCCTGGAACTACTTACTGAAATTTGCTGTAAAGCGACGGACAGAGAATTCTGCAAGCTAGGCCAAAAAAAAGAGGGTAGCGAACCGAACATGGCCAATGTCACGGAAAATTCCCTCCAGGGAGCCATTTCCCACTTTTCTTTCCATTTCAATATAGTCAAAGGGAACACGAATGGTTGAGGACCGGAAGCTCTCTTGATCCTGAGTCTTGGTCTCATCTTTATTCAGTAGTTGGAGTATGTTCCTGGCTTTGCCTGCCAATCCTCCAGATGCCTCTCCCTGAACTGTCCCGCTCGAAAGGTCTTTGCCTAGTTCTTCAAGGAGCAGACTACGAACCTGTTCATTCATCTTTATTTTCATTAATGTTCCTGGAAGTTGTATGTTGCCGGGTTCCTGTCTTATGCTCATCTATGATACTTCATGGGCATTTCTTTTTATGGCTACCGCTAAAGCTTAGGTAACAAATTGCCATTGTAGAAGTCCACTCGCCGTGGGAGGTAACTGTGGAGAATGTAAGAATTTTTCGCTATATGGCGTGGTCTTCCATACCCAATGCCGGTAAAAACTGAGATTCGGTGGTAATCAGGTTTCTTTTTGTCCAGTGAATAAGTTGAAGCAAAATAAAACCTACGAACCCTAACAACCTCTCCCAATTGACAATTTCTTGCTACTGGGGGCATGAGGTGTGGGACAGAGTCGCTCATGATTGTGATCCAGCCCGAATTCTTTTGGCAAGCTGTGAAACAAGAGGATTTACACAGAGTCCATGGCCAGAAACGCTGAACGAATTAGTGCAGCAGCGGTTATCGAGAGCACCTCTCCGTCGGGCAAGTGTTCATCAAATACAATAACGGAAAAACGATACTGGCCAGTCCGCTGAGACCAAACCAGCTGATAAAAAGTTTTTCATCGGTACGTGAATTCATATTGGAGGTGTCGGTGAAGAGGACAAGTGCAAGGGGCAACTCGAATTGAGTTAGTGTGTCATTCTTAATTCGTGGTGCCATCTTTCTTGACAAAACTGTTTTTTTATCATATGAAAAATCTATCTAACGTTCGTTAGGGTGACTGTTGCCATTATCATTGATGAGAGAATCATGTTTAAAAGAAAATTTCATATGGGTATTGTTTTTATTGCTGTCATGCTTTGTATAAACAGTTTGGCTGAATCGGGTAATCATGTCCCAGTGACGGTGAGCACTGTGATTCATGACACGGTGATTGTCACCGAAGAATCCATGGGGTGGATCGAGAGTAAGGTGAACCCGGAAGTGTCCGCTGAAGTCTCTGGGCGTGTGCAGAAGATTGTGGTTGATACAGGCCAGATAGTTAAAGCTGGCAGTGCCATGCTCACTATTGATAGTGAAGGACAGAGTCTTGAGGTAAAGGTATTACAGTCAGAAGTAGACCGTTTGCAAGCGTTAATTAACAACCAGAAACGAACAGTCGTTCGGTACAGGAATCTGCTGGCCAAAAAGTCAATTTCCCGGGAACGATTTGACAATGCCGAGGTGAAACTTCTTACTCTTCGGCAACAATTAGCAGGTGCAGTATCACGGTTGGCTGATAATCAACGGCTTATGAATAAAACTTCCGTGTTTTCCCCTGTAAGTGGCTGGATTGAGAAAAGATTTGTTTCTGAAGGTGATTTTGTGAGAGAAGGCACACCGCTTTTCCTGCTGGTAACAGATAAGTATTTGCGTATTGTCCTGCCCTTTCCTGAGAGTATTGCCACCAGCCTTGCAATCGGGCAACAGGTCCGGCTCACCTCTCCACTGTCCCATGACATGGTGATCGAAGCCACAATCAACCAAATCAGACCGGCGGTAAACATTCACAGCCGTGCCATTGAAGTAATCATCTATCTCAAGAATCCTGGAACATGGCGCCCTGGCGGAACCATCAACGCTACGGTTATCATTGACCAGCACGAAAATGCTATGCTGGTTCCAGCCAGATCCATCATCAGACGACCGGCCGGGGATGTTGTTTACCAAATCGAAAAGGGAACAGCCCACCAGAGGATAGTGACCACTGGCAGTCGCCAGGGTGATCTTGTTGAGATCGTAGACGGCTTGTCTGGTGATGAAAAAATCATTGTCGATGGAGCCGGATTTCTCTCTGATGGCGCAAAAGTCGTGGAGAAGCGGTAATGAATCTTCCCGAACTCTCCATACGACGGCACGTTCTTGCCATTATGCTCAGCGCAGTCATTATTCTTTTTGGCCTGGTCAGCTATAACCGTATTGGAGTTGATGAGTTTCCAGAAATTGATTTTCCAATGATTTCCATTACCACCACTCTCATTGGTGCCGATCCGGATATTGTCGATACCACGGTCACCAATGTTATCGAAACAGCTGTGAATTCAACGCCTGGTATTGAGCATATTACTTCCAGGTCGGCTCCTGGCGTCTCTGTGGTTGTTATAAATTTCCAACTCAGCCGTGATGTGGATGTAGCCTTTAACGAGGTTCAGGCCAAAGTGAATCAAGCCCTGCGTGATCTGCCCAGTGAGGCTGATCCACCAGTGGTTGCTAAAGTGGAAATTGGTGCGGCACCTGTGATGTGGATGAGTCTCCTTGGGGATAGAACCTTGCAACAGCTCAATCTCTACGCCAGAAATACTATTAAAAAAAGGCTGGAATCCATTGAGGGTGTAGGTGAGGTCAAACTTGGCGGTGAGCGTGAAAGAACCATTCGTATCAACCTGCAACCGGAGGCCATGGCAGGCTTGTCAATTACCATTGCTGATGTTATTCGTGCCTTCCAAACTAATCATGTACAATTGCCGGGCGGTTATCTGGTAGACGGCATGACGGAAGAACTCATTAAACTGAACCTTGAATTTCACAATGTCGATGATATTGCCAACCTGATCATTGCCCATCAGGGAGAGACTGCTATTCGTTTAAAACAGGTAGCCACGGTTGTCGATGGTCTGGAGGACAACCGTAAGCTGGCACGATACAATGATAAACAATGTGTAAGTATCGGTATTGTCAAAGTAACGGGATCAAATACGGTGGCCATTGTTGAGGCTGTGAAAGAAAAGCTGGCCCACGAGATTATCCCCGCTCTTCCTCCGGGCCTACGCATTGAGATTGCCTCAAATGACGCTGATTTTATAGAATCGTCTGTGGAGGCGCTCAAAGAACACATTATCCTTGGAACCTTATTTGCGGCAATCATCGTTTTTGCCTTTTTGAAGTCCTTTCGATCCACCCTTATCATTGCCACTGCCATTCCTGTTTCCCTGCTGGGAGCAGTAACTGTGATGTATTTTGCAGGTTACACCTTTAACAAGATGACCATGCTGGCACTCCTTTTGTTAATTGGAGTGGTGGTTGATGACGCCATTGTGGTTTTAGAAAATATCTTCAGATACCGTGAGAAAAATCCGGATATGGATGCCCACGAGGCTACTCTTGCCGGGACCAACCAGGTGGTTTTCGCTGTACTTGCAGCCACCTTCTCGTTAGCCTGTATCTTTGCGTCGGTAATCTTTATGGAGGGGGTTATCGGCCGATTCTTTACTGCCTTTGCCGTGGTGGTGACCGTGGGTGTGATCACCTCACTCTTTATTTCCATCAGCCTGACGCCCATGCTCTGTTCCCGTTTTCTTAAAGTAGAAACGAAACACGGTAAGTTCTATGCTTTCTGGGAATACTGGTTTCAACTTATGGATCGTATATATAGAAAGGCTCTGCACTTTGCCCTGCGTCACCGTTTGACAATGGTTTTTCTTACCATTGTTGTGGTTTCGGTGCTGATGCCCCTTGTGGGACAGATCGGTAAAGGATTTATGCCGGATGAAGATAAAGGCCATTTTCTTATTACCCTGAAAACGCCCCTGGGGTCGTCCATTGAATATACCAGTGAGCGGATGGCGAAGATTGAAGCAGTTTTGAAATCTCATCCGAACGAAATTGCATCATATCTGTCTTCCATTGGCACCGATGCAACTGGACAGGTATCCCGAGGGGAAATCTCCGTGCGTATGACTCCGCTAACTGAGCGCTCAATGAAACAGTATGAACTTCTTCCAATTTTACGGAAGGAACTTGCTGAGATCCCAGGTGTTCTTGCTTTTCCTGCACCTACTTCCGTTGTCGGCGGGCAGCGTGGAGAACCGTTGCAATTTAACCTGAGTGGTCCGGAACTTGGTCAGGTCGCAAAGTATGCCCATGTGCTGAACGAAAAACTGGCTGAAGATCCAAGCCTAGGTCGGGTTGATCTTGATCTGCAACTTAATCTGCCACAGGTTAAGCTGGTAATTGATCGTTTGCGGGTGGCGGACCTGGAGCTGTCAGCACTGGATGTTGCCATGGCTGTTAATGGTATTGCCGGTGGCCTTGACGTAGCAAAGTACAATGATGATCCGGGTGATGGTGAACGCTATGAAGTTCGCTTGAAAGCTGCAGATGGAATAATTTCACAGCCACAGGATTTAAGGCGCATCTATCTGCGGGCAAGAAGTGGTGATCTTGTTCGTCTTGACACTGTGGCTCATTTTGAAAAGATACTGGGGCCAGCCGTTATTTCCCGATATGACCTGCAATACTCTGCCGAATTCTTTGCCACCCCGGAAGTTGCCTTAGGCACAGCAGTTGAAAAGGTGAGGGCGGCGGCAAAAGAGATATTACCCCTTGGCTATAGTATCAAAATGACGGGTCGTGCTGAAGAGTTTGGCAAGACAATCCATTACATTGGTTTCACCTTTATGATGGCAATTATTCTGGTGTATATGGTGCTGGCAAGTCAGTTCAACTCCTTTATTCAACCACTGATTATAATGGTGGCCCAGCCACTGGCCATTGTCGGAGGAATTGGGGCCTTATGGCTCTTTAATCATGGACTCAATATTTTTTCCATGGTGGGTCTGGTGTTGCTGATGGGGCTGGTGGCTAAGAACTCTATTCTACTTGTTGATCTTACCAATCAACTTCGGGCAGAGGGCCAAGGTATTTATGAAGCTCTCACCACAGCCTGTCCCAACAGGCTGCGTCCGGTGCTGATGACATCTTTTACAGTTATTCTAGCCATGTTACCAGCAGCACTCGGATATGGAGCTGGATCTGATACCAATGGGCCTCTGGCTGTTGCTGTTATTGGCGGAATGCTCAGTTCCACAATGCTGACCCTGCTTGTGGTACCAGCGGTATATTCTCTGGTGGAGAACGGTATTGAACGATTCAACCTGTGGCGAACAAAAGGAGAACAATCATGAAAAATTCATATTTGTTGTCAGTATGTCATGGTGTTCTGTTGTCTTTGGCCATCGTGAGCTCAGGGGGTGCTGAAACGCTGGATGATGCCTGGAAAATTGGTTTGGAGACGAATCACCTCCTTAAGGCGGCTACTGAAAATACCTTTGCCAGCCAGGCAGAACTTGATGCAGCCAAAGGTGGACGACTGCCCACCCTGAACATTGGCGCAGGATATTCCATACTGGATAATAATCCTGTATCCATGGCGGGTGATGTCCAGTTCGCCACCGCAGATGCTCAGTCTCTGTCCTATAAGGCCATGGTTTCCCTACCTCTCTATACCCATTTTCAGCTGAGTTCATTGATTGATTCGGCAACGGCAAACCTTGCAGCCAGTAGATTTTCGGAACAAAGTGCCCGTCAAAAGGTGAAATTGCAAATTGCGCAGGCCTATGTTTCCGTATTGCTCAGGAGCAAACAGACAGAAGTGGCAACCAGCCAGGAACAGAGTTTGGCTGCTCATGCCGCTGATGTACAAAATTTGCACGATGAGGGTATGGTGCCGGTAAATGATCTTCTGGCTGCCAAAGTCGCACTGGCCAATGCCAGACAGGTTCAGTTGCAGGTGGAGAATCAACTGGATATAGCCAAAGCTGCCTATAACCGCTTATTAAACCGTGCTCTGGATTATAAAGTGGATCTCCAGGCAATTCATCCATCCTTCCCAGAGGTTGATTTAGACACAGTCAGTGAGGATGCTCTCATAAGCCGTCCTGAACTTGCGGCACTCTCGGAACAGATTAATGCTCTTCAGTTGCAGGCTGAGGCAGCAAAAACTGCAAGTGGCCCCAAGGTCTTTCTGACCAGTGGTTATGATTACCGGGAAAACTCGTACCAACTCCACGAAGGAGTTTGGCAGGCAACGGTCATGGCCTCATGGGATATCTTTGATGGCAATGTGGCTAAAAATAAGGGATTGGCAATTCAAGCGAGATCAAGGTCAGTGGCCGAACAACGCCGGGATTTGGAAACCCTGGTTTTACTCCAGGTCCGTCAGGCATGGCTTGATATGGAGGAGAGCAGAAAAAGAATTGAGGTTACCCGCAAAACCCTTGCCCAGGCAGAAGAAAATCTTGAAGTAACCCGTAATCGGTACAAGGAGGGTATGGGCACGAACACTGAAGTGCTTGACGCTGAATCGTTAAGAACAGTGAATTATGTGAGCTATGACAGGGCAAATAACGATGCTGTCCTTGCTGTTCTTCGACTGCGCTACGCCATCGGGAAATTGTAACGATGAGTAAGACGAAACAAACAACAAAAACAGATATTCTGAAGCGTACTATCCCTCTCTTTGCACAATATGGTTACGACAAGGTCAGTATGCGCCAGATAGCAGAAGCTGTGGGAATAAAAGCAGCCTCCCTCTACCATCATTTCCCTGACAAACAGGCGCTCTACATCGAGGCTCTCTCCCTGGCATTCAGTAACCACGCCGATTTCATGGACGAGTCTTTTGTTCTACAGGCAAGTCCTGAACGGCGTTTGCGGCAGTTGATTTTGGGACTTTGTACTCTGGTAAATGAAGATCCGGATTTCAGCAGACTCATGCAGAGAGAGATTATGGATGGGGATGAAAAGCGACTGCAGTTCCTGGCGGATCACGTTTTTGGCGATTTTTTCAGGGATATGAGCGAATTATGCCTTTCGATGGCTCCTGACAAAGATCCTCACCTGATGAGTATATCTGTCCTGGGTCTGGTTATTTACCATTTTCAGATTAGCCCCATTCGTTTTTTTCTACCTGGTTTCCAAGATTCACATAACGACTCGCAAGTTGTTGCTGAGCATATATTCTCTTTGTTAAAAAATACACACTGATGAAGGGAATCGGTGCTGTATCTGCAAAGCTACTAATAAATTGGTAGAATAATCCCCGCCAGGAATAACTGAGAAAATCTCATCTGCTGTTTTTACGATCTATCCTGGTAAAATCTGATAGATTAGAGTTTCGCATAATAATCCATTGTCATGGCGGAGGCGGATGATTTTCTGCTACATTGTTCTCTGACATGAAACCATAACGGTTTTCCATCGTATTTTTATCTTTTGGCGGTGGCTTTTGCTCAACTGGTGGTCTGAATATTCGACACTTCGGCTTCCACTATGTCCTGATCCGAACATTGCTTAAAATCATTTGCAGGCCGAGACGTACATGACCTGCGGTAACGCATAAGCGACTGACAATATCTGCGTCCAACAATGCAGAACCTGCCTGGATTGTTTTCATGAGCCTTTCCAACCTCATCTCTTTGCGTAGTAGATGAATATTTGCTGGGGCATTAGGCTGCTCCCCCTGTGTCAGGATCACATGTTGCTTGCTTAAATTGCAAATTTTATCTTCGAACCGCAACCAGACGACTCTAATCTTGCTCCCTTTTATGAATCTGGCAAGGCAAATTGTACCTCGATAACGAACCCATTACCATTTTCCCATGTCAATGTGAAACCCCAATCTCCAGGAATAATTGTTAAAATGGCATTTATACTATTGTCCCCTTTTTGTTTATCTGCCTTCACAGACAATAATCGTATTAGATGATACTTGAATATTCGTTACAGTAACGATTTCTTGCTGCTTCGGCTTAATAATATCTTCTGAAATGGTGCGACTGGTATCAATGGCAAAATGCCATTTTCCCTGTGTCAGTGGCGGTAGATCCATGAAAATTTCCTCAGATGACATATTGATCATGATATGTAGATCTTCTTCATCAGGTTCAATACGGCCCAGAGTAAAGGCCAGAACTCGGGATTCCGAATCTTCCCACTTTGGATTTCCCAGGACAGCACCATGCCAGCTGATATCAGGCATTGTTGCGGCGGCAGGTTGTTTCCCCTGGAGAAACTGCGGCTGCATCAGGCACGGATGGCGTTTGCGAAAATTGATCATGCCTTTGGTGAAGCAGAACATTTCCTTGTTTTTTTCAAGTAATTCCCAGTTAAACCAGCTCAGGGCATTGTCTTGGCAGTAGCAGTTATTGTTTCCCTGCTGTGTCCGTAGAATTTCGTCTCCTGCCAGGATCATAGGGACTCCCTGGCTGAGAAGGAGTATTGCCATGAAGTTTTTGGCCTGTTTTAATCTGAGTGCATTAATTCCAGGGTCATCAGTGACTCCTTCTATACCGTAATTCCTGCTATGATTCTGATTATCACCGTCACGGTTCCCTTCGCCATTGGCCTCATTATGTTTTTCGTTATAACTGACCAGATCATGGAGGGTGAACCCGTCATGACAGGTGATGAAATTAACTGAATTGGCAGGCAGGCGCCCGGAATGCTGATACAGATCACTGGAACCGGTCATCCGGGTGGCAAGTTCCGGAACCAAGCCTGGGTCACCCTTGATATACTGTCGTACTAGGTCACGGTAGCGTCCGTTCCATTCTGCCCAGCGAAAGCCCGGGAATCCACCAACCTGGTATAGCCCACCGGCATCCCAAGCCTCTGCAATAAGCCGGGTATGGGATAAAATATCAGAAAATTCGATATTCCAGACCACAGGGGCATGGTACATTGGGGCACCATCTTCTCCGCGTGACAGGATCGAAGCCAAGTCAAACCGGAAGCCGTCCACGTGGAATTCCCTGACCCAGTATTCAAGTGCCTGAATTATAAAATGGGCCACCAGTGGATGATTGCAGTTCACAGTGTTCCCGCAACCACTGTAATTTTTGTACAATAGGGCATCATGATCTTCCAGGTGGTAAAAACCACGATTCATTATTCCTTTGAAATTAATGGTAGGGCCATCTTCTCCCCCTTCTGCAGTGTGATTAAAGGCCACATCCAGAATAACACTGATCCCGGCCTGGTGCAGTGCTTTCACCATATCGCGAAATTCATCTCGATGACTGCCGGAAAGCGGGTCTCTGCAGTATCCGGGGTGGGGACAGAAAAAGGAATGGGTGGCATACCCCCAGTAATTGTGCAGACCAAGATCCCTGGCATTATCTGGCAAATCCTGTTCGTCAAAGGCCATTACCGGCAGAAGTTCCACGGCAGTGATGCCAAGATCCTGCAGGTAGGGTATCTTCTCTATAAGCCCGGAAAACGTACCCGGGTGAGCGGCATTTGCGGAAGGATGACGGGTGAATCCTCCTACGTGTAACTCATAGATAATGTCTTTCTCACAGGCACGCTGCAGGGGTTCGTCACCTTCCCAGTTGTAGTTGTTTTCTGGCAGGACCATGGCTCGCATAGATGGTCTGGAGGACACTTCATAGGGGTCGCGGTTGTATTTCCTCTGCCACAGGATATCCGTGACCGCTTTTGCCCATGGATCCAGCAATTCCACAGTGGGATTAAAGCGGTGTCCAGGGTCGTCATTATCCGGCCCATCCACTTTCCAGGTGTAGGAAATTCTTTCCTGCCCAGTCATTCCCTGCACACCAACATGCCAGAAGAAAAAGGTTCGATTTTGTACGGGATCAAGATCAATTATCTGAAAAGGAGTATTGGAGTCCGGTTTTCTATAAAGAAGCAGTTGCACAGCGGTGGCATGCCTGGAAAATATACAGAAGTTGGTGCCATCGGGACTAACGGTGGCACCTGTGGGATAACGATGTCCGGGAGTTATGGGAAATGATTTCATAGTAGAGCACGATTTTAGGTAAAGCAGATTTTGCTGGACACGTAAAAACTCATCATCCCCTGGAGTGCGCGCCCTTTAGGAAGTGCAGCATTTTAAGGGAAGATGTAAGGAAGCTATCACGGATTCAGGTTTTTTATAGAAGTCAGGCCACCATGGCCCTTGCCTCATCCTGGGTACTCATTGTCTTGTCCTTTGTATTAGAGCTGCCATTGTGTCACGATGTGAACGTAAATACTCATTTTACAAGGCGCCATTATTATCACTGATCACCTGCAATGTTTGGCTGGCAATCTCATATTCTTCGTCGGTGGGAATGACCAGAAGGCTTATCTGGCTCCCTTTCTTCTGAATTTCACGAATATCATTTTGTTGAAGAGAGTTTTTTCTGCTATCCAGACTGATACCAAGCCGTTCCATACCCAGACAACACTTCCAGCGCACTGTCCCGGAATTTTCACCAATACCGCCAGTGAATACAATACAATCTACCCCGCCAAGGGCTGCCATGTAGGAGCCGATATACTTTTTGAGGCGATAACAGAATACGTTAAGAGCAAATTTGGCATGCCGGTTCTCCTGAGCCGCTGATTCACAAATACGGCGCATATCATTGTCACCGCATATACCCTTGAGGCCGCTCTTTTTGTTGAGCAGTGTATCAAGTTCATCAATGCCCAGTCCACTTTCACGAGCAAGATAAAAGAGAATGGCAGGATCAATGTCCCCACTTCGGGTTCCCATCACAAGCCCTTCAAGGGGAGTCATACCCATGGAGGTGTCGATGCACCTGCCACCTTGAATGGCAGCCGCGCTGGCACCGTTACCCAGATGAAGGGTAATGATGTTTAACTCTTCAATGGGTGTGTCGAGGTACTGTGCGGCCTGGCGTGCTACATATGCGTGGGAGGTTCCATGAAACCCGTAGCGCCGGATCTTCTTTTTTTTATACAGGTAATAGGGTAATGCGTAGAGGTATGCGTGAGCAGGTATTGACTGGTGAAAAGCGGTATCGAAAACTGCTACCTGGGGAATGCGGGGTGCATGTTCCGCTGCTACTTCTATCCCAATAAGGTTTGCAGGATTATGAAGGGGGGCGAGGGGGATCAGCTTTTTAATTGCAGCAATAACATTTTCATCTATGCGCACGGGTTGTTGAAAAGACTCGCCACCGTGAACAACCCTGTGTCCGATTCCTGTCAGTTCTTTCAAATCTGTAAGCATACCGCTTTCCCGCAGCATTACAGTCATAACCTTGATAGCCTTACGGTGATCGGGGATGGGGGAATTTAGCTGTAATTTTTTATTGTTCCCCAAATCATCAATAAAGGTGAGCAGGGCCGAACTTTCTTCATCTCCTATTTGCTCTATCAGGCCGGAGGCAGAAGCAAGAAGTTTCTTTTGCATAAAGAGCTTAAATTTGAGCGATGATGAACCGGAGTTAAGTACTAATATTTTCATTATCGTAGGTTAGTATGCTATAAATTTTAAATGAAACCTGGATTTTTGAAATCCATTGATTATACGAATTATAGCAATCGGTTCAAGGATACCATAATGCGTCTGCAGTGTACGGACTTTAAATGTCCGGGTTGTTCTCAAGTAACCTGGCACCAGCAATTCCGGGCTGCTGCAGGCTTGACTGCACGATCTGCAGGTTTCGCATTGACGGTGCAAATGCAAATTCCGGCAGCCGGGTTTGGAGAAGAGTGACCAGATAGTCATTATGATTCACAACACCGCCACCCAGCACCAGTATCTCGGGGTTGCTAAGAGTTACTAGGGTCGCGGCCGCAAAAAACAGGGCTTCCTCAAACTGCTTTTTGATCTCTCTTCCTGCTTCACTTCGCTCAAGCAGGGGGAAGCTGAGGTCCCCCTCAATATGATGATACCGCATCCATCTCTCAAGGCCTGATCCTGACGCATAGAGTTCCAGGCAGTTGTTTTTTCCGCAACCGCAGGTGAATGGTGTCTGACGGTGAGGGATATGACCAATTTCAAATGCCTGGTTCCCTGCTCCCCGGATGAGTTTCCCATGATCAACAACAGCACTGCCGGTCCCGGTTCCGATATAGAGAGCGGCTATGTTTTTACAGTTGCAGAAATCGGCTTCGGCCATTATCGCGCAGTTCAGGTCGTTGTCGATTTCAAGACGAAGGTCATAGCGTGATTCGAAATGTTCTTTGATGTTCCTGGTGCTGACCTTGATGTTCGGTGCCGACAATATGATACCATCATGTACCTGACCCGCATAGGATATGCCGATAAATCCTATCTCGGGATGCTCTCTCAGTAGTGACTCGATATAGTCAACAAGATCATACATTTTAGAACTTCGCACATCTTCCAGGATGATCTCACCGTCATGCAGTTCGCTGCGAAGTTGGGTGCCACCAATGTCTATACAAAGTTTCTTCATACAGTCGTCGCTGCTATTTGGTTTCGTCGGTGTCATTTTTACCTTCAGCACCTGTCCGGCCGTAGAGCTGTGTCATTTGCAACAGATCCTCTGTAAGGGTCGGGGAAAGATCCCTTTCTGAAAATCGGTACTGCCAGTTGCCGTCGGGTTTTCCCGGCTGGTTCATCCGTCCTTCATTGCCAAGACCAAACAGATCCTGCAGGGGAAAGATTGCTAGATGGGCAACGGAGGCCAGGGCTGTACGAATCATGTCTCTGTGGATCATAACTCCATCTGTATTGAGATAGCGTCGTGTGAAATCCCTTACCTCTTCCGGCTGTTTATCCCACCATCCCCTGATGGTATCGTTGTCATGGGTACCAGTGTAAACAACCTGATTGTTAATGTGGTGTTGGGGCAGGAAGGAAGAACTGTTCAACCCGCCCTGAACGGCCTCAAAACCAAACTGGAGGATCGCCATACCAGGAAAGCCAAGTTCTTCCAGCATCTTGGTGACATCAGGTGTTATAATACCAAGATCCTCGGCAATAATCGGTACTTCAGTGCCTATTGCCAGTGCTATGGCCTTGAAAAGATCGACCCCCGGACCTTTCTTCCAGATGCCGTTGATGGCCGTCTCTTCATCTCCGGGAATTTCCCAGTTGCTGGCAAAACCTCTAAAGTGATCTATACGAATCAGGTCAAACATATGAGCAAGCAATTTGAAACGTTTGACCCAGAATGAATAGTTTTCTTTCTTGAGCTGTTTCCAGTTAAACAGAGGATTGCCCCAACGCTGTCCGGTTTCACTGAAATAATCAGGGGGGACACCTGATACGACTGTGGGATTACCTTTTGTGTCCAGGTAAAACCATTCAGGATGACTCCAGACATCGCTGGAATCATGGGCAACAAAAATTGGGATATCACCAATGATCCTGACGTCTCTGGAGGATGCATAGCTGTGTAGCTTCTCCCATTGGTCAAAGAACAGAAATTGCACAAAATGACTTCTCTCGATTTCGTTTTTGAGTTTTCTGGACCAGTCTGCAAGTGCCTTCGGCTTTCGCTGAACCAGCTCACGAGGCCAGCTTGTCCAGGATTGCCATTGATGAGCCCCTTTCAGTGCAGCAAACAAGCAGAAATCATTCAGCCAGTACTTATGTTTGTTACAAAACTGTTTGTAGCGTTTAGTAAGGGCTAGAGGTCTGTTGGTCAGAAAATTTGCATAGGCTTTTTGCAGAAGCTGGATTTTAAAAGGGATAACATTTTCAAAATCCACATGGGTATCTGGAAAGGATGGTTTTACAATGTCCTTATTGTCTAATAATCCTTCATCAAGGAGGAGGTCTGGACTGATAAGCATGGGGTTGCCGGCAAAGGCAGAGAGGGCCTGGTAGGGAGAGTCGCCATATCCAGTAGGTCCAAGTGGAAGTATTTGCCAGATACTTTGCCCGGAAGCATGGAGGAAATCGATAAATCGATAGGCGCCCGGACCAAAATCGCCGATTCCCCACTCTGACGGCAGGGAGGTTGGGTGCAATAAAATTCCGCTGGTTCTTGGTCTTGTCATCTGTTTGAATTCTCAATAAGTAATGATTTTATCCTTCCCATTTCCGACCGTCACGGGCCAGCAGAGACACCGAAGCTGCTGACCCCCAACTTCTCGCTGGATAGGACTTTGCCGGTTCGTTACACTGAGCCCATGCCTCCTGAATGGAATCGATCCATTTCCAGGATCGCTCCCCCTCGTCCACGGTCAATGGTTACGGTTCGCGCGGAGTAAAGAGGACACCATCCTCTGGAAGTTGTTTCCATTTTAATTCCACCGGGAAGGGTTTCACATCCCATATTTTCCTGGAATAATCCATGATAGAACGATCTGATGAAAACTTTCCCATGCGGACTGCATTCAAAATAGACACCCGGGTCCAGTTCTTTGTGTCCTGAAAGGCTTTTCCCACAAGGTCCTGACAGTCAATATAAGCTCTGTAGTCGGCAAAGAGAGTGTACTGATCGTCAAAGAGCAGTGAATCAACAATGGGTCTGAACAGTTCCTGATCACCGTGTGAAAAATGGCCAGAGGCAATCAGGTCAATGGCGCTTTTCAATTCAGCATCGCCCTGATAATAATCTTTGGGGTTATATCCGCGGGATTGGAGCTCCATAACCTCTTCAACGCTCAACCCAAAGAGAAAGAAATTTTCTGGACCGACTTCTTCACGGATCTCCACGTTTGCGCCATCCAGAGTGCCAATGGTTAAGGCACCATTCATGGAAAATTTCATGTTGCCGGTACCTGATGCTTCCATGCCCGCCTGAGATATCTGTTCGGACAGATCGGTCATGGGATACACTGAATGACCTATTTTGACGTTGTAGTTGGGAACAAAAAAGACTTTCAGACGATCTGCGACGTCGGGATCATTATTGACTACGCCCGCGACGGAAGTAATCAGTTTAATCATCCGCTTAGCCATAAAGTAACCGGGTGCAGCTTTGCCGCCAAAGATGAAGAGGCGAGGAGTTATTTCGATTTCGGGGTTGGCTTTAATCCGATTATAGAGAGTAATGATATGCAAGACATTGAGGTGTTGTCGTTTATACTCATGAATTCGTTTCACCTGCACATCGAACATGGCCCTAGGGTCAACCACCAGATCCATATGTTTTTTTATTTTATCAGCGGCATCCTGTTTGTTATCTTCTTTGACCTTGAGCCAGGCATCCTGGAAAGAAGAATCATCAGCCATCTTTTCCAGTTTCTTCAGGTCGTCAAGGTCGGTGAGCCACTTCTCACCAATGGCCTCTGTGATAAGTGTTGTTAACCTGGGATTACTCACCGCAATCCACCGTCGCGGGGTGACTCCGTTGGTCACATTACGAATTTTTCCGGGGTACATTTCATTGAAATCTGCCAGGGTATGTTTGCGCAGCAAGTCGGTATGCATGGCTGCTACTCCGTTGATGGCCTTGGAACCGACACAGGCCATGTTCGCCATTCGTATATAGCGGGGACCCGATTCATCAATAATAGACATACGGCTTAATCGCTCATTGTCACCAGGATATTTCATGCGGACTTCGTCCATAAATCGGCTGTTGATCTCAAAGATTATTTCTAAATGTCTGGGCAGAAGGCTGCCGAAGAGATCGATCTGCCACTTTTCCATGGCCTCGGGAAGAAGGGTATGGTTGGTGTAGCACAGGGTTTTTGTGGTAATCTTCCAGGCGCTGTCCCAGTCGTACAGATGGACATCCATCAGAAGGTGCATCAGCTCAGGTATAGCAACTGACGGATGTGTGTCGTTGAGTTGGCCCTGAAAACAATCATGGAGATTATCAAGGTTGTCGTAAGAGAACAGGTGAATACGGATCATATCCTGTAGAGAACAGGAGACGAAAAAATACTGCTGTTCCAGGCGTAGCTTTTTTCCCTTAAACTGCTCATCGTTGGGATAGAGAACTTTTGTGATAGTCTCCGCGTGGATTTTTTCTTCTACGGCGCCGTAATAATCACCAGTGTTAAAGTCTGCAAAATCGAAGGAACTATGGGCCTCAGCGCTCCACAAACGAAGCAGATTGACATTGTTGACCTTAAATCCAGGAATCGGCGTGTCATAGGGAATGCCGATAACTACCCTTCCGGGAACCCAGCGAGAGCGGCGATTACCTCTTTCACTATGATATATTTCCGTGTAGCCTCCAAACCCAACGTTACAGGTTAGATCTGATTTTTTGATCTCCCAGGGATTTCCAGGGCGCAGCCAGCGATCGCTGATTTCTTTCTGCCAGCCGCCCACAATTTCCTGATCAAACATGCCATACTCATAGCGAATACCATAACCAATAGCAGGAATCTGCAGAGAAGCAAGGGAATCCAGATAACAGGCAGCAAGCCTTCCCAGGCCGCCATTGCCTAACCCAGGCTCCTCTTCATGGTCAATAAGTTCCTGTAAATCAAGACCACTTTCTTTAGCAGCTTGAGCAAAATCATCATAGAGACCAAGGTTAACGAGGTTGTTATGGAGATGCGGACCCATAAGAAATTCTGCTGACAGATAGCAGACAATTTTTGAGTCCTTATCAAGCAGTGCCTCCACCGAATTCACAAAGAGATGCTGCATGCGATCCCGAAGGGTGCTGGATACAGCAAGGAAGCAATCATTAAGGCTTGCTGTGCGTGTGGTTGTTCCCTGTTTGTAGAAGATATTGTAGGCAAAGGCTCTTTTGAGTTTTGCTATGCGATCTTTTTGCTTGTTATTTGATTTTGTACTCATGCTGTCTCCTTGACGGGTGGGGCCAGTTTTCTTGGTTGAAAATAGGGGGAATGTTTTCTGCTACGCACCGACAGACCGAGCCAGATTGGTTATTTTTTGCCAGTCACCCTGTTCAAGAGCATTAGTTGGTGCAAGCCATGAACCGCCAACACATGCAACATTTTTCAGTTTCAAGTAATCCCTGTAGTTGTTAGGTGATATGCCGCCGGTGGGACAGAAAGTTGCCTGTGGAAAGGGGCCGCCAATGGACTTTATCATCTTGATACCACCTACAGCTTCCGCAGGGTAAAATTTGAATTCCCGGAAATCATACTCTATGCCGAGCATCAGTTCAGAGGCAGTTGAGATACCGGGAATCAGGGCGATAGAGCCGTTCAGGGCAGCTGTAAGAAGGGTCGGCGTCAGTCCCGGACTGATGGCAAAAACACCACCAGCTTTGGTAACTGCGTCTAAATCAGCTCGTGTGGTCACAGTTCCGGCACCGACAACGGCACCTTGGACTTCTGCTGCAATCCTTCTGATAGCCTCAATGGCCACCGGGGTACGAAGAGTCACTTCCAATACTTTCACCCCGCCGGCAACAAGTGCCTTGGCAAGGGGAACGGCATGCTCAATATTGTTGATGACAATCACCGGAACAACGGGGCCGGTTTGCAAGACATCCAGGGCGCTCAGTTTCCAGTTTGTTCTCTTTGACATGATAATATCCAGGGTTGAAGATTAGTTTTCATCAGTATAGGTGAAGATTGAGCTTGCCCCTTCTTCAGCGCCCGATAGGTCTTTACGCAAAGGGGCAAAAATCTGTCTGCCCAGTCCGTAACGGTTGGTGTCAAGATCATATTTACAGGGCCCGCGCTGCTCCAGTTCCAGCTTATCTACTTTCAGTTCTAAAATACTGTTATGGGCATCCATAAGGATAATATCCCCATCCTGCACCTTGGCTAGTAAGCCACCAGTAACGGCCTCAGGAGTACAGTGGATGGCAAAGGGTACCTTGCCGGAAGCACCTGAAAGTCTCCCATCAGTGACAAGGCCTACAGTATACCCCCGATCCATGGTGATGGAAAGATGAGTGATTAATTTATGCAGCTCCGGCATCCCGTTACCACGTGGGCCCTGAAAGCGGACAACCGCCACCATGTCTCGATTTAATTTACCTGCCTTGAAGGCATCTTCGAGCTCCTGCTGGCTGTTGAAAACCATGGCAGGTGCTTTAACAAAAGTCTTCTCCCCATTAGCAAGGGCCGATATTTTCATAATTGCCCGGCCAAGATTACCGGACAGCACTTTAATTCCGCCCATTGTCTCGAATGGGTCTGTCACCGTTGAAATAATTGTTGGATCTCCTGTCTGCTGCGGGCCTTTCTTCCATGTTGCTTTGTTATCTTTAAGTGCTGGTTTTTCAGTGTATCTTGCAAATCCTTTTCCAGCTACGGTTTGCACATCTTCGTGAATTAGTCCGCCTTCCAGTAATTCCTTAATAAGAAGGGCCATTCCTCCGGCCTGCTGAAAAGAATTAATATCACCAGAACCGTTAGGATAGATACGCACCAGTAGGGGGGTGATATCCGATATTTCTGCAAAATCATTCCAGTCAATACGTATTCCGGCAGCATGGGCAATGGCCACCAAGTGCATTGTTTCATTGGTCGATCCGCCTGTAGCCATAAGACCGACAATGGCGTTGATAATCGATTTTTCACTGATGACCTGAGACAGTGGGGTGTAGTCTGTGCCAAGGTGAGTCAGTGAGGTGATTTGTTCGGCAGCGGATCTGGTGAGCGCGTCACGCAATTTGGTTCCGGCATTGACAAATGAACTGCCCGGCAGATGCATCCCCAGCATTTCCGCCATAAGCTGATTGGAGTTAGCCGTTCCGTAAAAGGTACAGGTTCCTGGACTGTGGTAGGCTTTGGTCTCTGAGGAGAGGAGTTCGTCATGTCCGATCTCTCCTTTGGCAAAAGCCTCCCGAACCTTGTTTTTATCTTTATTGGTAATGCCGGAAGTCATGGGCCCTGCAGGAATAAGGATCATGGGGAGATAGCCAAATTGCAGGCCGCCCATCAGTAAACCTGGTAAGATTTTGTCACATACGCCAAGAAGGATGGCACCGTCGAAGACATTATGGGAAAGTCCGATAACCGTGGACATGGCAATAACATCACGGCTCATCAGGCTCATGTCCATTCCGGGTTCTCCTTGGGTGACTCCGTCACACATGGCTGGAACTCCGCCGGCAAACTGAGCATTGCCTCCTGCCCTTGCAACGGATGCTTTGATGAGAGCAGGGTATGCACCGTATGGCTGATGCGCCGAGACCATATCATTGTATGCTGATATGATACCAATGTTGGGCGTCTGGTCATTTAGAAGCGCACTGCGACAGGTACCGACACACCCTGCGAGATCGTGAGCCAAGTTGGAACAGGGGAGATTATTACGAAAAACCCCATTGCTTTTGGCAGATTCCATCCGCTGCAGGTACAGTTGACGATGCGGTTTGCTCCGTTCTATGATACGCTCGGTGACTTGTTGGACTGTTCTATGCACAAAATCTCTCCCTGGTCTGTCATGTAATAGCTAGGTTAGTACTCATTGTGTCGTGATAGGGGACAGAGCTGTTACCATTGTTGGGTTGGCAGTCATGCTCCTGCAAGGCCCATGATGGCTTTTCCATATTCACTTTTTAAGTTGTTAAGATAGTCCGGATCTATGGGACCTTTCCAGGTTTTGATCTTAAAAAATCGTTTTGGAATGGTAGTTCCTTCAGGGGAGAATCCGGTTGCAATTCGAGTCTGCCAGCGCAGTTTCTGGATGTGTTTGCCAAGAGGATCAATACTTGCGGCCAGTTCCGGATATCCTATAGAATGAAGGCAGTCAGCAAGGAGTTCCTCCTTGTATACGCCTCTGGCAAAAAGGCAGGCAACCATGGAGGTCATAAAGGCACGCCCTGCCTCATCATTGATCAGGAAATCTACAGCTCCCCTGATGTCTTGATCTGAATGTTTCTGGTCGTAGGAGTAGGCTCCGCTATCAAGGTGCGAATGCCTGAAGCCCAGTGACTGGGCAGCAAAAAAGACCTCACCTGTGGCGTATCCCGCCATTTCCTGACCTAGTACACATGCGAAATCAACACCGCCGTATTCTCGAGCTGCTTTGAGGCTTCCCTGGCCAAGCAGTCTGTAAAAATCGTTTACCCCGTTTCCAAGCATCTCTGTTGCCAACTGGTAGCCCTCAGCATCTCCAAAGGAGAGTCTCACCCCGCTCTCTTTCTCTGAGATAAACCCTTTCTCAGTGGCTTCTGTGGCCCAGGCCAGGGCAACTCCACCTGACATGGCATCCAGGCCGGCCTTTTCCATAAGGTCAAGAATGTTGAGAATGGCACGGGTCTCTGTTACCCCTAACATGGTACCCAGTGAGAATATCATCTCATAATCATAGGCGACCTGTTTAAACGTGTAACGATGATTAGCATCAAACATTTCCCGTACGAAGCCGACATGAATACAGCCTACAGGACATCCAGAGCAGGCGGAGTTGCGGAGCAGGTTGTCCGTGGCAAATCGCTCACCATTAATTTTATCAATGGCCGGATCACTGGTGGCCTGCAGGTTGCGCCAAGGCAGGGACTTGATATCATTTAATCCCTGCAGGTTTGCCGGGGTACCAAGGTTATGATATTTCTTCATCATATCAGTGGCTGTGACTTGTTGATAAACTTTTTCAAAGAGCTTGTTGTACTCTTTATTCTTAATTCCAGGAAAAATGGCATCGCCATGAATGAGAATGGCTTTGCAGTTCTTGGCACCGAGTGCTGCACCGCCGCCAAGTCGACCAAAGTGCCGGTAAGTGTCCACATTTATATTGGCCATGGCAGAACCATTTTCACCGGCAGGGCCAATGCGGAGAGTGGTTCGGTGTCCGGAGCCTTTAGAAATAGTCCGTAAAATTTTGCCACTTTCATCCACAGTCATTCCCTTCATAAAGGAAACATCTTTGATTTCAAGGGATCTGGAACTTATACTCACACAGCAGAGTCGTTTCGCCTTTCCGATAATGACCAATGCGTCAAGGTTTGCAAAGAAGAGAGATAGTGCAGACCGTCCTCCGGCATGGCTCTCGGTGTACTGGTCATGATAGGGAGATTTAAAGCTGCAGACCGTTTTACTCATCAGCGGGAAATATCCGGTGAGGGGCCCAATGGCAAAGATGACTGGTTGGCGGGGGTCATTCCAGGGATGTTCCGGCAAGCCATATTTATTAAACAGCAGTGCGGCAAGTCCACTTCCCCCAGCTTCACTGTTGCGGCCGTCAAGATGGACAATTTCTCCTTTTCTGGAGGACAGGTTCACTGCTAAAACTCTAAAATGATCACGAATCATCAATTTTCCTCCGCAGTTGCAGCCGTCTTCACTTCTTCCATTTCAAGACAGTTGTGGGGACAGAAATCAACACAGCGTCCACAATGGATGCAGACATAAACCGCCCCGCTGTGATCTTGAGAAACAGCACCAATGGGGCAGGCGGTAACGCACTCGCCACAGTCGATGCAGAGTTTTTTCTTTACAATTACCCCTCCGCCTTTGCGTTGAGAAAAGGCGCCAGTAGGGCAGGCAGTGGCACAGGGTGCAGGATTACAGGCAAGGCAGTAAATTGCCTGGAATCCTGTAGTGAGCCCTCCGGAGGACTTGATGCGAATTCCGGCTGTGTCCCAGGATATCTGTTTGTGAACCAGCCTTGCGCATGTCAGGGAACAGGAATGACATCCGATACAACGATCAATCCTGGGTGCGGTTAATTTTTTCATAATGAGTTCTGTATTTCCTGGTTTGACTGTCGGGAATAACCAACACAGTTCAATAGAGTTAGTACCGGAGACGAAAAATCTCGGGGAACAGTTTAGGCGATTATCGACCCTCCTTGTTAGGATAGGTTGTATAATTGTAAACCCTGAATACAGGCATGTTTGAAAAAATCATTTGCCTTCCTTCAGGGCAGTCACTGTCGGTACATTCTTTTGTCTCTTAAGATAATGATATTACAAATCATAATTGGTGTGTGTGGAGGAGCCAGGCTGCTTCATCGTCAAACGTTTCCGGATCCCGATAAACGAAAAAGAAAAGCAAACGATTTTCTTCGAACTTAGTAAGAAATTATCTTATATAATAGAGAAACACAATGAAATATAAGTTGCAAGGAACGAATTTCAAGAAACAGAGAAAGGGATCACTATATAAATTATAGTTTACTTCCTGGGAGCTTTTACTTTTCAGGAATACTCTTTTGGTGTGTCAGGCTGAATGCCAGATCTCTCGGCAGCACGAACTAATCCGGCCAGCGAATCGACATCCACCTTTCGCATAGGGCGTGCCCTGTGCATTCTATCTGTTTTTTGAGGCTGCATCATCAAACGACCACCGACTCAGGATTCATGAAAAACCGGTAGTTCTGTGTTGTTCGCAGCCTCAGTTATTATGTCCGGTGTTGAGGTGATTGTCGAGAAGAGAAAACTCTCAAGTTCTTGGCATTTCGTAAAGTTTTCTCTGATGAGTGCGTGTCGTGCGGGGTCATTGTTACCATAATACTCAATGATATAATCAAGGCGCTGCTCAAGAGAGACTATCTCATCATGGAGTACCCGCTTGTCGGCATAGTAGACGATTTCCTTGGCAAGAAAATGCCCTTTTGTATAGCGGTCCGGTGAGAATTCAGTGAGCATCACATGCTCACGAACGACTTCCGCCACTTCGGCATAGCCGTGTTGCTGGCAGATGTCTCTGCCTTTTTTGGCGTGGTCACAGCGTTCTTTGAGGCATGGTGTCTTGGCAATGTCATGGAGCAAAGCTCCCGCCAGAACCAGTTCTTTTGAGGGAACTCGGGGGGATGAGCTGGAGATGGTAAGTTCAAGAAGAAGAACCTGGGACACCCGGGCCACCATTATGGAGTGTGCCCGGATGTTGTCAAGCATGTCATACTCGTCCATGAGCGAGTAGCAGGTATGTGAAGATGGAATAGACATGACATCTACTGCTATTTCCGGCTCAGCTCATGTACATATTCCACAGCTGCAATTGCTTGTTCGGGCGGAGTAAACTGGTGGATACCATGACCAAGATTGAAAATATGACCTTTTACATCCTTTGCATCGTCAAGTATGGCAGCGATACGTTTCTTGAGCTCATTCTTGGGAAGCAACAGGGAAAATGGATCCAGATTACCCTGTAGAGCTACATCACCAACCCGTTGAGCTGCATCACCAATATTGATACGCCAGTCGAGGCCGAGCACGTCTGCACCGGAGGATTCTGAGAGTTCAAGAAGGGTGGCACCATTGTTGGCAAAGTAAATGATGGGGAGTCCTGTGTCTTTGAGATCACGGATAATTTCTTTTACGTAGGGCAGGGCAAAGGTTTTAAAATCCCGGGGAGCAAGAATTCCGGCCCAGGAGTCAAATATCTGCAGTGCTTGAGCGCCTGCTTTTGCCTGGGCTTTAAGGTAGAGAGTAGTGGTGTCTGTAATCTTGCGCATCATATTATGAAAGAGATCGGGGGCTGTGTACATCATCTTTTTGGTTTCCCAGAATACCTTGGATGATCCACCCTCAATGAGATAGGTGGCACAGGTGAATGGGGCTCCTGAAAATCCGATAAGTGGAACTTTGAGCTCTTTACGCAACAGTTTAATGGTCTCCATGACGAAGCCGGTGTGTTCTTCAGGGTCGGGGATGATCAGCTTGTCGAGATCAGTCTGGCTTTTAATGGGTTCTGGAAAAACCGGACCGCGTCCCTCATGAAACTCCAGCGGAGTACCCATGGCCTCTAGAGGAATAAGGATGTCCGAAAAGAGGATGGCCGCATCCACCTTTAGTATATCAATGGGCTGCAAGGTTACTTCCACGCAGAGTTCCGGGGTTTTGCATAACTCGAGAAAAGTAACGTTGCCGCGTACCTTCTGATATTCTGGCAGATAGCGCCCGGCTTGACGCATGATCCAGATGGGGGTGTAGTCAGTTTTTTGGCCTCGGCAGGCCTTTAAAAAGGTGTCATTCATAAATTCAATAAAATGGTTCAGCGGGCAGTGGTTCTATCAGAAATTGGAGGTGCCCGGGCCATTTCTCCTTGGTTGAGTTATTTTTTTCTTGTTGTGATGGTCATTATTTACCGTTTTTTTCTGAATACTGCGTGGTATATAATTGCAGAATGGCTCCTGGGCCAGGTAGTCGCCAGTCATGGCGAAGGCTCTGGCCCGACAGCCACCACAAACATTTACATATTCACAGGATCCGCAGTTGTCCTTGTATCCCTTGAAGTCCCTCATTTCGGAAAAGAGCTTGGAGTCTTCCCACACTTCTTTAAAGGACTGCTCGTGGAGATTACCTGCTGATTTTGGAAAATAGCTGCAGGGTAAGACGTCAAGGTCCACGTCAATAAGACAGATGAGCTGGCCTGCGAGACATCCTTTGGATCCACCCGTGGAGAACTTCAGGTTCCTGCGTTTAAAGGAGCTGTTTTCTTTCTTGGCCTTCTGCCGCACTATCCGGTAATAGTGCGGGGCGCAGGTGGGGCGGGTGAGAAGTTCATCATCATTCTTCTCTATCTCGTAATGCCATTCTAGAATTTCATCATAAATGTCTATGGGAATCAGCTCTTCCATGATGTCTTCACCTCGTCCGGTGGGGACAATCATGAACATATACCAGGCTGTGGCCCCAAGGCCCTTGACCAATTTATATATTTCCGGAATTTCATCTCTGTTCCGCACAGTAAAGGATGAATTTATAAGAAAGGGGATTCCATGTTCGTTAAAGAGCCTTATGGCGTTCATGGTGCCATCAAATGCACCCTCCTGATTACGAAAATTGTCATGGGTCTCCGCCTTTGCACCGTCAAGACTCAAGGAGACCATCTTGATCCCGGCATCTTTTATCTTTTTGCAGATATCTGTGGTGACCAGAGTGCCGTTGGTTGCAAGGCACATCCGTAATCCTTTAGAATCTCCATAACTGGCAATGTCAAAGACATCTTCACGTAACAGCGGTTCGCCACCTGAGAGGACTATTACAGGAGAGGCGTATGAAGCAATATCGTTGAGGACCCGTTTGGCTTCATCA
Organism: Desulfobulbaceae bacterium; assembly: GCA_026988015.1. GTDB lineage: Bacteria > Desulfobacterota > Desulfobulbia > Desulfobulbales > Desulfocapsaceae > Desulfocapsa. The sequence goes on from JALSMA010000054.1 coordinate 27,107, forward strand.
AAAGAAAAATCCGGGTGGCCCTTTATGGCAAGTTCTGATGAGGACCTGCAGTGGACACATTTTAAATTGCAGCGCCTAGTGATTTCCCAGGCAATCCATTTTGGTTCAAAATCCATTGGGTAAGGTTCTCCGTACAAGAAAAATGGGAAATAATACCGGCTACTATATTGTGTTTTTTTACAAGATGAAAGGCAAAAAGACGCCATGCCACCACTTGACAAGGAAAATAGGGCTACTTATTGTTGATGGCGTCACAGGGAGGAAGGAAATTTCATTTGCTTTGAAAAGCAGTCGGCTGTTTTCAGCCGGATTTTTGCTTATGTTTATATACGGAGGAACTGAGTGAGCGAGAAAAAAAACCAGGAAGAGATTCTGGAAAACATTGATGCGACCGATGAGGAGATTTCTGAAGTTGAGGAAACTGCACCAGAGGATAGCCTTGAAAAACAGCTGGCCGATGCACAGGCTGATGCGGCCGAACAGAAAGATCAGGTGCTGCGTATAGCCGCTGAGTTTGAAAATTACAAAAAACGAATGATGCGAGAGAAGAGTACGGCCATGAAATATGCCGGTGAACCCATCTTTCGTGAAATTCTGGCCACAGTGGATAATCTGGAACGTGCCATTGCCCAAGGGGAGGCAGAAGGTGTTGATCCGGAGCAGGGACTGAAGGCTCTTCTTGAAGGTGTGAAACTGACGCTGAAAAGTCTCGTTACGGCACTCAAAAAATTTGAGGTGACACCCATTGAGAGTGTCGGTGAACCGTTTGATCCTGCAAATCATGAAGCCTTGACCATGGAGCCGAGCGAGACGGTTCCCGCCAATCATGTTATGAACGAGTTTGAAAAAGGCTATCAATATAAGGATCGTCTCCTTCGTGCTGCGAAGGTGATCGTATCTGCGGGTGAGGAAAAGTAGTTATCCTTGGAAATGGCGATGTGGAAGGGGTGCAAGAGGTGGCTTTTGACGCTACTCGGGCAGGTGAAAATTATTTTTTGTGGAAAATAGAAGAATAATGGCTGATGCTCAAATCAGTGACTTGACAAAAGCAGGATGATGAGCACTGTAGCAAGTGTTATTACGAGTAAAAAATAATTTTTTGCATATTAAAAAAACAGGGAAAGTAAAGATGTCGCCTGATTGAAATGTCGGCGATCTCAAGATTCGATATAAGGAGAGAATGTCATGGGAAAGATAATAGGAATTGACTTAGGAACTACAAATTCATGTGTGGCTGTGATGGAAGGTGGTGATCCCACTGTTATTGCGAATGTGGAAGGTAATCGTACCACTCCATCCATCGTGGCCTTTGCAGACAACGACGAGCGACTGGTTGGACAGGTTGCCAAACGTCAGGCAGTGACCAATCCGGAGCGTACACTGTATGCTATTAAACGACTGATTGGCCGTAATTTTAAAGATGCTGAGGTTCAGAAGTCGATAGAGATCAGCCCTTTTAAGATTATTGAGGGAAAAGGAGGGAGTGCAGCTATTGAGGTGGAAGGTAAGAATTACACCCCGGCTGAGGTTTCCGCCATGATCCTTGGCAAGATGAAACAGACTGCTGAAGAGTATCTCGGTGAGGAAGTGACGGATGCAGTTGTTACCGTCCCTGCCTACTTCAATGATGCTCAACGTCAGGCTACCAAAGATGCGGGCAAGATTGCAGGATTGAATGTACAGCGCATTATTAACGAGCCGACTGCTGCGTCTCTGGCCTACGGACTTGACAAGAAAGGTGAAGAAAAGATTGCCGTATTTGATCTTGGTGGCGGAACATTTGATGTGTCCATTCTTGAAATCGGCGATGGTGTCTTTGAGGTGAAATCCACTAACGGTGATACTTTCCTCGGTGGTGAAGACTTCGATATGCGGATTGTGAACTGGCTGGCCGATGAGTTCAAGCGGGAACAGGGAATAGACCTGCGCAGTGACAAGATGGCTCTGCAACGTCTCAAGGAAGAGGGTGAAAAGGCTAAAATGGAACTTTCCACTACTAATGAGACTGAGATTAACCTGCCATTTATCACCGCAGACGCATCTGGTCCCAAACATCTGAACATCAAATTGAGTCGTGCCAAGTATGAGGCTTTGGTTGAAGATTTGGTTGAACGTACCGTGGGGCCTTGTGAGACTGCTTTAAAAGATGCTGGGCTTTCCGCCGCTGACATTGATGAAGTAATCCTTGTTGGTGGTATGAGTCGTATGCCCAAGGTTCAGGAAAAAGTAAAAGAGATTTTTGGAAAAGAACCTCACAAGGGTGTGAATCCTGATGAAGTTGTGGCCATTGGCGCAGCTATTCAGGGTGGGGTTTTACAGGGCGATGTAAAAGATGTGCTGCTCCTTGACGTTACTCCGTTGTCTCTTGGTATTGAAACACTTGGTGGGGTAACCACAAAATTGATTGAAAAGAACACCACGGTTCCAACGAAAAAGAGTCAGGTGTTCTCAACGGCTGCAGACAACCAACCGGCAGTTTCTATCCACGTCCTTCAGGGTGAACGTGAGATGGCCCAGGATAACAAAACCATTGGTCGGTTTGAGTTGACAGATATTCCACCTTCACCTCGCGGTGTGCCGCAGATTGAAGTCTCTTTTGACCTCGATGCCAACGGTATCTTGAATGTATCGGCTAAGGATCTTGGGACAAACAAGGAGCAATCCATCCGCATCACTGCCTCTTCCGGACTGTCTGAGGAAGAAATAGAGAAGATGAAACGTGATGCTGAAGAACATGCTGAAGAGGATAAAAAGCGTAAAGAGCTTGTGGATGCTCGTAACAACGCAGATGGCTTGATACATGCTTCTGAAAAATCACTGAAAGATCTTGGTGACAAGGTTGATGCTGAGACCAAGGCCAATGTAGAAAAAGAGATTGAAAATGTGAAGAAGGTGGCTGAGGGCGACGATACTGATGCAATTAACACTGCCATCGAAGAGCTTACCAAAGCATCTCACAAGTTGGCGGAGCTTATGTATGCCCAGGCGTCTCAGGAAAATCCTGATGCGGCTGCAGGAGCGGCTGGTGCTGATGCTGGAGCGACACAGCAGGATGATGATGTTGTTGATGCAGACTTTGAAGAAGTCAAAGATGAGAAGAAGTAATCTCAATAGTATGTAGTCTTGTTGTAGCAGTAGAGCAGAGAAAAGGGGGATCCGATGTATTTCGGGTGCCCCCTTTTTTTTTCGTTTTTTTTTATTATCTGGAGTACTATGCACCAGCTTTTTAATCTAAACCCTGAATACGTGAGCGTTCGATTTTGTCAAACATAGCTGGTCGTGGACTTTATGTCTGTCGTTCTGTGTTACAGAAAACAATCACGAAGCCGTCACGGATTCATGTAAACTGTTAATTATTGAAAACAGAGCAATATATTATGAAAATCCTATCAGGCATTCAGCCCTCTGGGCAGTTGCATATCGGTAATTATTTCGGAATGATGAAGACCATGATTTCCAATATGGAGAAATCAGACCTCTACGTTTTTATCGTTGACCTCCACGCTCTCACTTCTGTTCACGACAGGGATAAACTTGCCACCGGAACTCTTGAGGCAGCTGCTGATTTTCTGGCACTTGGTCTTGATCCTGATAAATGCACCTTCTGGGTGCAGTCCGACGTGCCGGAGGTCTGTGAGCTGGCCTGGATACTTTCAACACTGACTCCAATGGGACTGATGGAACGTTGTCATTCCTATAAAGAGAAGGTTGCCAAAGGCATTGATGCAAGTCACGGACTTTTTTCCTATCCGGTACTTATGGCAGCTGACATCCTCCTTTATCAGGCAGACCGGGTGCCTGTGGGGAAAGATCAGAAACAGCATCTTGAGGTTGCACGCGATATTGCACAGAAGTTCAACAATAACTTTGGAGAGACTTTTGTGGTACCGGAACCGGCTATCAGCGAGAAAACAGCTACGGTTCCCGGTCTTGATGGTCAGAAGATGTCCAAGTCCTATGGTAATACCATCCCCATTTTTCTTGAAGGCAAGCCACTAAAGAAAAAAGTGATGGCCATTGCCACAGATGCAACACCTGTGGAAGACCCGAAGGATCCTGAGCATTGCAATCTCTTTGCAATGTTTAAGCTCTTTGCAGATGCTCAAAGAGTGCAGGAGGTTCGTGAACTCTATGTAAATGGGGGGGCTGCTTATGGATATATCAAACTTGAACTCCTGGATCTGATTAGTGACTACTATGCTGGTGCGCGCCAGAAAAAGGCCGAATACCTCTCAGATCCGGATATGTTGAGGGGTATTTTGAGAAAAGGTGCTGACCGGGCCCGTGAGAAAGCCACGGTCACCCTTGATCTTGTGCGGGACCGGGTGGGCTTGAAGTACTGATTTTATTCGCGGGGTATGCGTATTAGGGAGTGTCTTGTTCTGTGCACAGGGAGCTGAATTGAATACTATAGGAACTGTGGTCAGGTTGTTGTTGCTGTACTCTGTTTTTGTCCTTCTGCCATCATCTGTGTTGGCAGGAGAACAGCCCATGAACCCCTTTTTGCTGGTTGAAGATCCCTGGCCGCCTTACACTTTTGGGGAGAGTGGTTCAGTCGTGGAAAAGGGGCTCATGGTTGAGGTCCTGGCTGAACTATCTCGACGGGTTGATCTGACTTTTCGACTGGAGTTGTATCCCTGGAAACGTTGCATATATATGGTGCAGAATCAGAAGGCTGATGCTTTAATGCTTACTGTGAAAACGGCTGAGCGCGAGAAGTTTGCATACTTTACGAAACCCTTTTTTGTTAATAAAATACAGTTTTATTATAAGAAGGGCGGCTCTTTTTCCTGGAATGAATTTACAGATTTAAAGGGGCTGGTCATCGGGGTTGTGGATGGTTCAAAGTATTCCCAGGCTTTTCAGGATGCTATTGTGCGTCACGACCTTACGGTAGAAGTGGTGCATTCCATTGAAATCAACCTTCAGAAATTAAAGACCGGTCGTATAGATATCAGCCCTGTACTTGATGTGGTCGCAGCAGAAACAATTGCTGCCAATGCGGAATTTGGAGGTGAGTTTTCTGTGGCGGAAAAACCTCTGAGGATTGCTCCCCTGCAGATGGCCATTGGCCGTTCGTCTCCTCTGATGGATTACAAAGATGATATAAATGGTGCCATTGATGAGATGAAAAAGGATGGTACCTTGGGGGCTATGTATCTGAAATACATCCGTCCTGTATCCGGCATCTGATTTTGTTGCAGTGTACCCGAATCCGTGAGCGTTCTATGGTGGTGTGTCTGGTTTTTTAAACATACTTGACTACCGATGTTAAATTTGAATTTCAGTGTAAAAAAAACAGTCACTGAGCCGTCACGGGTTCAGGGTATAAAAAAAATGCCTGATCGGGGAACCCCAGTCAGGCATTTTTGAGTATTACTACAGGACGAGCTGGGTAGATCGTCAGTCTAGAAGTCGACCAGCTCCACGTCAAAGACCATGGTCGCATTGGGTGGGATGGGGCCGCGTCCTGAAGGGCCATATCCAAGGTTTGCCGGAATAATAAGGACTCGTTTCTCACCTTTTTTCATGGAGAGCAGAGCCTCGTCCCATCCCTTAATGACCCGTCCCTCACCAACAGGGAAGTCGATAGGCTGACCGCGATCCACTGAGGAATCAAACTTTGTTCCATCGAGTAATTTTCCGGTGTAATGGACTTTGACCATGGTTCCAGATGCTGGAGTGTCACCAGTTCCTTCTACAACAACAACATACTTGAGCCCTGAGTCTGTGGTGATGGCATCAGGCCACTGACCTTTAATCTGTTCCATGGATTCTTCCATGGCTGCAAGTTCTTTTTCTCTGTCATGTTCTTCCTGGTTGGACAGTAGCTCGTCAAATGCAGCCTGGTCGCTCTTGAATGCTTTTGCATCATCGCCTATACGGAGAATTTCAACTTTCTTGAGTTCGTCTCCTTTGGCAATGGCGTTTACCACATCCTGGCCTGAGACAACATGGCCGAAAACAGTATGTTTGCCGTCAAGATGGGGCGTCGCAACATGGGTGATGAAAAACTGACTGCCATTTGTTCCGGGCCCTGCATTTGCCATGGAGAGAGTGCCGGGACCACTGTGCCGCAGGGTGGGGTCAATTTCATCAGGGAAGGTGTATCCGGGGCCTCCCGTTCCTGTTCCCAGGGGGCAACCACCCTGAATCATGAAGTCGTCAATGACGCGGTGAAAGGTGAGCCCATCATAAAAGGGAGTGCCTTCGGTTCCGGCTCCACCGCCCAGTTGTTTAGTGCCTTCTGCAAGACCAACAAAGTTGGCCACGGTAATCGGGGTTTTCTGATATTCAAGTTCACAGATGATGTCGCCTTTATCAGTGATAAATTTGGCGTACAGGCCATCTGCCAGTTTGCTTTCTGCCATTACAGTGTCTCCAAATGAAATAAGTAAAAGAAAAAATGATACGATCAATGAAATGCTTATTTTATGCATGATTGTTCCTTCTGGAAAGGGGGAGCTATTAAAAAGATTCAATGGTTTTTATCAATAGCGATATAAAAACTCTTCACCTGCTTCGTCGCAGCATTTTGATTTAATTGTAACGTACCCTGGTAGGCCGAAATCAAACAAAAATGCACGCCTCGCATCTGAAGTCCTTCGGGGCTTGCACCTTCCTGCAATCCCATCCTGTTGTTGACCTTTTTGCGAGTTTATCATTATTACTCAATCAGCAGGAAGAAAAAAAGGGAAAACAGGAATAAAAGGGAGAATAAATCCGGTTTTGTCATAACATGTATGGATTCCTGTTGACTCATTTCCTTATCTTGAGTCTAATAATACGATTTTGTCTGTACTGTTTACTTGTGTGGAAAGCTTGTTCATTTAAATTGTTTGCAGGAAGGGTTGTTTTCTGGTCAGGATATCGGTTGCACGCTCTTTCTTCATGGTTTCCGGTCAATATTCGTTACGCCGATATCTCAGTGAGATAAGCAGGAAACAATCGCTTTCACTGTTTTCACTGAGAAAAATATCTTCAGTGTCCTGCTGCTGTGGGTAAATCCCAGGGATCCCGGGTAAGCACAGAGTTTTATCAACTTTGCAGGCGTAATGATGGCTCCCTTAAGGAAGGGTGGTGGATGGTTTGTTTTGTGTACAAAAAAAATGATACTGAAAAAATAAAGCTCTGCTGCGGAGCTGTTTACTCAAGAAGCAAAAGATAAGGGAAATATATGAAAGCATTGATTGCCCTGGAAGATGGTACCCTGTTTGAAGGGCGTTCCTTCACCGGATCTGGCGAGGCCATTGGTGAGATCGTTTTTAATACCTCCATGAGTGGTTATCAGGAGATCCTGACTGACCCCTCCTATACTGGTCAGATTGTAACTATGACCTATCCTCTTATTGGGAATTATGGTGTCAACAGCGCCGATATGGAATCCGCATCCGTACATCCCAAGACATTTCTCATCAAAGAGTACAATGGCTTTCCGTCTAATTACAGATCCGAACAGACCCTTGCAGAGTTTTTGAAGGATTATGGCGTACTAGGTGTGGAGGGCTTTGATACCCGTGCTCTGGTTCGTCATATTCGTACCAAAGGGGCAATGAAGGGTGTCGTTTCCACCGAAGATCTTGAACCGGAGTCCCTGGTTTCCCGCGCCCGTGCCTGGACAGGGATTGTTGGTCAGGACATGGTGAGTAAAGTGACGTGTAAAGAACCGTATGGCTGGGCGGATAACAGTGTGGTGCCTGGAACAGATTTCAAGACATCCCAGACTGGCATGGACAATCCATTGAGAATAGTGGCCTTTGATTTTGGCCTGAAATTTAATCAGTCCAGGATATTCACGGAAAAAGGTTGTCAGGTTCAGGTGGTTCCTGCTTCAACTGATGCAGAAACGGTACTTGCCATGAATCCAGATGGTATCTTTCTCTCCAATGGCCCTGGGGATCCTGAAGGGGTGCCGGGGGTGGTTGAGACCATTCGGGCACTCTTGGGAAAGAGGCCCATGTTTGGTATCTGTCTTGGACATCAGATCCTTGCCCTTGCTTATGGCGGAAAGACCTTTAAACTGAAGTTCGGTCACCGTGGTGGTAATCAGCCGGTAAAGGACCTTAGCACTGGGAAGGTCGAAATTACCTCTCAGAATCATGGGTTCTGTGTGGATATGGACAGTCTGAGCAAAGATGATGTTGAGCTCACCCATATAAATTTAAATGATGGCTCCGTTGAAGGAATGCGTCATAAAAAATATACCGCATTTTCGGTGCAGTACCATCCTGAGCATGCACCGGGACCCCACGATGCAATGTATCTTTTTGACAGATTTATTGAAATGATGCGTAAATAAGCTGTAACAGAAATCAACGTATAAAATATTCTCATGCCAAAACGAACAGACATAAAAAAGATTCTCATCATAGGTTCCGGTCCCATTATCATCAGTCAGGCCTGTGAGTTTGATTACTCAGGTGCCCAGGCAGTGAAGGCTCTAAAGGAAGAGGGCTACGAGGTTGTACTCATCAACTCGAACCCGGCAACCATCATGACGGATCCGGAGCTTGCTGATTTTACCTATATAGAACCAATTACCCCCGAAATGGTGATCAAGGTAATAGAGAAGGAGCGTCCGGATGCACTGCTTCCTACCCTGGGTGGACAGACTGCCCTGAATACTGCTATTAAGGTTGCTGAGACGGGTGCCCTTGAAAAGTATAACGTTGAGATGCTTGCGGCCAAAATTGATGTCATCAAAAAGGCTGAAGGTAGAGAAGAGTTCAAAGAGGCCATGGAAAGTATCGGTCTTAATGTCCCGAAATCGTTTATCGTACACACCCTTGAAGATGCGATGAAGGCCGGGGATGATATTGGCTTTCCTATCATTGTACGCCCCAGTTTTACTCTTGGTGGTACTGGTGGAGGAGTTGCGTATAATCGGCAGGAGCTGGAAGAACTATCTACCTCGGGCCTCGATCTTTCCATGACCACTGAAATCATGCTTGAACGGAGTCTTCTGGGGTGGAAGGAGTACGAGCTTGAGCTGATGCGTGATTCCAAGGACAACGTGGTCATTATCTGTTCCATCGAAAATATTGATGCCATGGGGGTTCATACTGGCGACTCCATCACCGTTGCTCCTGCTCAGACTCTGACTGATCGTGAGTATCAGAATATGCGGGATGCCTCCATAGCCATCATTCGTGAGATCGGTGTTGAGACTGGTGGGTCAAATGTACAGTTTGCAGTGAATCCTGCCGACGGCGAGCTGATGGTCATTGAGATGAATCCCCGTGTTTCCAGAAGTTCTGCCCTTGCATCAAAGGCAACAGGGTTCCCCATTGCAAAAATTGCGGCAAAACTTGCGGTTGGTTATACCCTTGATGAGATTAAAAATGATATAACCCGTGAGACTTACGCCTCCTTTGAACCTACAATCGATTACTGTGTTGTGAAGATTCCACGGTGGACCTTTGAAAAATTCCCAGAAGCCGAAGATGTGCTTTCCACTGCCATGAAGTCAGTTGGAGAAACTATGGCCATGGGAAGAACCTTTAAAGAGGCATTTCAAAAGGGAATGAGATCCCTTGAAACTGGAAGATTTGGTTTTGGTGGAGACGGTAAGGAGGATCTCGGGTCCCTCGAGCGGGAAGATCTTGAAGCCGGGTTGCGCAAACCCAACTCCAAACGAGTTGGATTTATCCATGAGGCACTCAAACGAGGCTTCTCGATAGAGGAGCTCTTTGAACTGACCTTCATTGACCCATGGTTTCTGCATAACTTTCAGCAGATTGTTGCCAGGGAAAAAGAAATCCGTGATAACGGCTTTCAGGGGTTAGATAAAGATTTTCTCCAGGGGTGCAAAGAGTATGGTTTTTCAGACCATCAACTTGCCCATCTTACCGGCACTTCCCCAAGGGATGTGCGAGAGCTCAGAAAGAAGCTGGGTGTTGAGCCTGTGTATAAACTGGTGGATACCTGTGCCGCTGAGTTTGAGTCTTATACTCCTTACTACTACTCTACTTATGAACAGGAGAATGAGGCATCAGCTTCCGGTAATACAAAGATCATGATTCTCGGTGGGGGACCAAACCGCATCGGCCAGGGAATAGAATTTGATTACTGCTGTGTTCACGCCTCCTTTGCTCTGGCTGAAATAGGAGTGGAATCCATCATGGTTAATTCCAATCCTGAGACTGTCTCCACTGATTATGACACTTCGGATAAACTCTATTTTGAGCCACTGACTTTTGAGGATGTGCTGAATATTATTGATCTTGAGAAACCGGATGGCGTTATCGTACAGTTTGGCGGGCAGACCCCGTTGAATCTGGCTGTGGCTCTTGAAGAGGAAGGGGTCAGCATCATCGGTACTCCCCCGGATTCCATTGATCGAGCTGAGGATAGAAAACGTTTTCAGCAGTTTCTTCAGAAACTGGGGTTGCGACAACCCGATAACGATACAGTCCACACCCTGGAAGAGGCAATTCAGGTTGCAAACACCATAGGATATCCTGTTGTGGTTCGCCCCTCTTATGTTCTTGGCGGCCGGGACATGCGAATTGTCTACAACGATAAAGAAATACGGGATTTTATGACCATTCCCGGGATTGCCGGTGCAGATCACCCTGTGCTCATTGATAAGTTCCTGAAAGATGCCATTGAGGTGGATGTTGATGCTCTCTGTGATGGAAAGGATACTATTATCGGTGGTATCATGCAGCACATTGAGGAGGCTGGGATTCACTCCGGTGATTCTGCCTGTGTACTCCCTCCCCACACCCTTTCCGCTGACATGAAAGCTGAGATTAAAGCGGCCAGCTGCGCAATGGCCATCGAGCTTGGGGTTATTGGCCTTATGAATGTTCAGTATGCCGTCAAGGGTGATGATTTGTATATTCTTGAGGTGAATCCGAGGGCATCGCGGACAGTGCCCTTTGTTTCCAAGGCAACAGGGGTTCCTCTTGCCAAGATGGCCACCAAGATAATGATGGGTAAGACACTTAAGGAGCTTGGGCTTACCAAAGAGGTGGAGATTGATCACTGGGCAGTGAAAGAGGCCGTTTTTCCATTTGATCGTTTTGATAATGTGGATACTTTACTCGGTCCTGAAATGAAATCCACAGGTGAGGTTATGGGTATTGATGATGATCTTGGACTTGCTCTGGCTAAGGGGCAGCTGGCGGCAGGTTCCACTCTGCCAGTTTCCGGGACAGTTTTTATCAGTGTCCGTGATAGTGACAAAAATACCATCCTGGATCCTGCCAGGACGCTTGTCGAGATGGATTTTGATATTATTGCCACCCGTGGTACTGCAGAGTTTCTTGCAAAACATGAGATCCCCTGTGAAGCTGTGAATAAGATTTCTCAGGGAAGACCGCATATCCTGGATAAAATGCAGGATCAGCAGGTGGCCTGGGTGGTGAATACTTCCATGGGAAAACGCACCACTGAAGATTCGTATACCATTCGGCGTGCTGCACTTGAGCTTCATGTCCCCTATACCACCACAGCCACCGGTGCTGTTGCCGTGGTTATGGCCATGAAGGCCATGCGAGAAAAAGAGATGGGAGTACAGCCTGTGCAGTATTTTACCAGAAATCTAAATCTGTGAGTGTTTGCTTTAAGGACGAAGAGTATTTTTTTACATACCTGATCTTGAATTTTGTATTGATATCTCAAAATGTTATTAAAAAGGTCAATCGCGGCGTTGTCACGGATTCAGTGGAAATATAAAAGCTGCTGTATAAAAGAATTAATGTGGGAAAACTTTTTTATTTGTGATATTTGAATAAAAAGTGATGTTGACCCTCGACAGAGTGCATGAGCACCCTTAATATAAAATATTGTTATTAGGAAAATATAACGCAAGTAGTGCGTTACCTTTGTTTAATACGGAGTTGCGGAGGACTCTTTGAATACTTTTTATAAAAATCTATCCATGTGGCTGGTGATTGGTCTCAGCATGATCCTGCTTTTTAATATGTTCAACAAGCCTCAGGGGCAGATGACTTCACTGACCTACAGCCAGTTTGTGGCGGCTGTTGAGGGGCAGGATATTACCCAGGTACAGATTTCGGGTGACACTGTCTCGGGGGTCATGCGGGATGGAAAGCCTTTTCGGGCGGTTTATCCGGCAAATGATACAGAAATGATTACCATACTGCGGAACAGCGGTGTTGATATTTCGGTCAAAGAAGTGGCGAAGGAATCCTGGCTGATGACCATCTTTGTGTCATGGTTTCCCATGCTGCTGCTTATTGGTGTATGGGTGTTTTTCATGCGTCAGATGCAGATGGGTGGCGGAAAGGGTGGCGCCTTGTCATTCGGGAAGACCCGTGCCAAGTTGATGGAACAGGGTGAGAACAAGGTAACATTTGAAGATGTTGCCGGAATTGACGAGTCCAAGGAAGAGCTTGAGGAGATAATCGATTTTTTGAAAGATCCTCAGAAGTTTACAAAGCTTGGGGGTCGTATTCCAAAAGGGGTGCTGCTTGCCGGTGCGCCGGGAACAGGAAAGACTCTGCTGGCTAAGGCCATTGCCGGTGAAGCGGATGTGCCGTTTTTCACCATCTCTGGCTCGGATTTTGTGGAAATGTTTGTTGGCGTCGGTGCTTCACGAGTACGTGATCTCTTTATCCAGGGGAAGAAAAATGCGCCCTGTATTATCTTTATCGATGAAATTGATGCCGTTGGACGGCATCGTGGTGCTGGGCTTGGTGGTGGTCATGACGAACGGGAACAGACCCTGAATCAGCTCCTTGTCGAGATGGATGGCTTTGAGGCAAATGAGGGTGTTATAATCGTTGCTGCCACGAACAGACCTGATGTACTTGATCCTGCACTGCTTCGTCCCGGTCGTTTTGATCGCCAGGTGATTGTACCAGTTCCTGATGTACTTGGACGTCAGAAGATTCTGGAGATTTATGCCAGAAAGACCAAGATGCGTGATGATGTGGATATGGCTATCGTCGCCCGAGGAACTCCAGGGTTTTCCGGTGCTGACCTTGAGAACCTGGTCAATGAAGCTGCACTCATGGCTGCTCGTGAGGGTGCGGATAAGATTGATAAAGACATGATAGACCGGGCTAAGGACAAGATAATGATGGGTGCTGAGCGCAGATCTATGATTATCACGGATAAGGAAAAGGAGGTTACAGCCTACCATGAAGCTGGCCATGCCGTTGTTGCAAGACTTCTTCCAGATACGGATCCCATCCACAAGGTGTCCATAATTCCACGTGGCAGAGCTCTTGGAGTGACCATGCAGTTGCCCACCGACGAACGCTACACTCACTCAAAGCAGTTTCTGGAACATACACTCTGTATCCTTTTTGGTGGCCGTGTTGCAGAAAAACTTATATTTAACGAGATCACTACTGGTGCCGGTAATGACATAGAACGTGCCTCAGAAATGGCGCGGAAAATGGTTTGTGAGTGGGGGATGAGCGATGAGCTGGGCCCCTTGGCTTTTGGTAAGAAGGAAGAGCAGATTTTCCTTGGTCGCGAGATTGCTCAACACCGTGACTTCAGCGAAGAAACCGCCAGGAAAATAGATCAGGAAGTCTCTAAGATTGTTAGGGCTGCCAATGAGACAGTCATTGAAATGCTTACCGAAAATATGGATATTTTGAAACGGGTGGCAGAAGAGTTGCTTGAACAGGAGACCATTGTTCTGGATGATATTGAAGATATTCTCGATGAACTGCGGCCCGGTAAGTATAAACGTACAGAAAAGGACCAGAAAACAAAGACAAAATGCTCTGGTGCAGCTGGTGACAAGAAGACTGACGAAACGGTTTCTGATGATGGCGAAGGTAAAAAAGATCCTGCGGAGAGTGTTTCTGAAACCGGAGAAGAAGCTACTGCAACTGAGGGAGATACTGTTTTGCAGGAAGAAAAGAAAAAGGACTGAAAATGGCTTTGCCAAAGATAATGGGTATCTTAAATGTGACACCAGACTCATTTTCTGATGGTGGCCAATTTGATTCTGCGGCCGCTGCCTGTTCTCAGGCAGCGGCCCTTGTTGCTTCAGGGGCAGAGATCATAGATGTTGGTGGAGAATCAACCCGTCCTTTTGCTGAACCTGTGACAGAGCAGGAAGAACTGCAACGTGTTATTCCAGCCATTCATGCCATACGTAGCAGTTATTCTGTGCCAATCTCCATTGATACCACAAAAGCTGAAGTTGCCCGTCAGGCACTTCTGGCCGGTGCTGATATGATAAATGATATTTCAGCACTGCAAAAAGACCCTGGTATGCTTGCATTGGTTCAGAAAACTTCAGTACCGGTGATTATCATGCATATGCAGGGAACACCCGGTGATATGCAACTGCAGCCTCAGTATGGAAATGTGGTTACAGATATCCTGAATTTCTTTAAAAAACGTCTGGCATGGCTTGCGGATAACGGGGTTGATGTCAGGAGAATAATCCTTGATCCTGGTATTGGTTTTGGTAAGACTCTGCAACACAATTTATCCCTCCTGAAACATCTTTCAGAGTTTAAAATCCTTGGCTGCCCTCTGCTACTTGGGCATTCCCGCAAACGTTTTATTGGTGATATAACCGGGCTTGAGGTGATGGATCGTGACTTGCCCACCGCAGTTGTTGCAGCACTTACATCATCTGCTGTGGATATTGTCCGTGTCCACAATGTGGCTGCCATCAAGTCTGCTCTTCAGATGGTATCAGCCATGGAGCAGGCTGTCTGAAAAACAATTTCTGCGGTATTATCCTGGTTTCGAGTACTGATTCATAACGATATATTTTCCGTGATGCATTACCTCTTTAAGGACCAACTTGGTATTCGGAAATGGTTGCTTGTACATCCTCTGAATTCCTCCACCACCCAATACCCAATATGGATGAGCCCTGTGCTGTCTCACCGCTACGGTCTTTTTGTAATGCTTTTTTAAGGCCGGTAATTATAGGTGATGCATGAGGGGAGGTTTCCCTGCGGTACGTCCACAAAACCGATCTGATACGCTCAGGAGATGAAAACATGCTGATGATTATTGCGCCTTCCAAGACCCAGGAGCTTACGGCAACTCTACCGGTTTCTGTAAGTCAACCTGCACTGCTTAATGATACTGTGCTTCTTATTCAAGAATTGCGGAAGATGTCTCCTCCAGAGCTTGGCAGTTTGATGAAGATGAGTGGGCGTCTTGCAGATGAGACCGCACTGCGTATTGGTTCCTTTACATTGCCATTTACCAAAGAAAATTCAGCCTGTGCCATCTCCGTTTTCCAGGGGGATGTCTATTCACGGATCAAAGTGGATCGCTATGGTGAAGATGATCTCTTATATATGCAGGATCATCTCCGTATCCTCTCTGGCCTTTATGGGGTGTTGCGGCCACTGGATCTGATGCAGAGATATCGTTTGGAGATGGGCTGCCGTCTGCCAAATACAAGGGGGAAAAACCTCTATGATTTCTGGGGGAATAAGGTGACGGAGGAACTAAACAATACCCTCTCTAAGCAAGAGGATGCCGTGGTCGTCAACTTGGCTTCAGCGGAATACAGCAGAGTGTTAAAAAAGAAAACACTTCATGGCAGCATGCTGGATGTTGATTTTAAGGAGCGCAAAGGTGATGGCTACCGTACAGTTGCCATCCATGCGAAACGGGCCCGTGGAATGATGGTAGATTTTGCAGTGAGAAGCAGGGTGGTGAACGTGCTGCAACTGAAAGAATTCCAGGATGAATCGTATCGGTTCAGACCAGATCTCTCAAAAGAAGACAGATATTGTTTCACCAGAGAATAGGATTGTTTTTCTGTGTGAACCCTGCTTCACCAGCGAACGTCCCGAAGAGGTCAAGTAGATTTATTCAGATTGTCCTCAAAAAGTCACAACCAACTGTTATTGTAGAGTAAAGACTTTAAAAAGGTAGTGCACTATGCAAGCATACAGAGCAATACTCAACAAAAGGCTTGCACATGATACGTTACAAAAGTAACCGACAACTCAGCCTGGAGGGTTTTCATCTTCCATTTGGCGGCAAACTCAATCCAGAAAATAG